>NZ_JARHXC010000074.1:0-12650 GCF_029222405.1 Microbacterium sp. Kw_RZR3
CCAGGTGACCGCGGTGGAGTGGCGCCTTTCCGAGGAGACACGCGCCCGCGTCGAGCGAGACGTCGCCGCCGACGCGGTCCACGTCGCGGTCGAGCGCGCCACCGCCTACGCGGATGCCCTGGGGATGGCATCCGTCACCGCCGTCGAGATCGCGGATGCCGGACTCCTGGCGGCGCGGCCCGAGAACCCGCCGGTGTTCGCCGCGCGCGCGACGGCCGCCGACAGCGGGCCGTCGTTCAGTCTGCAGCCGCCTGAGATCGTGGTGAGCTCGACCGTCGAGGGGCGCTTCCGCGCAGAGTGAGAGTCACTCCCCCAGGCGGTTGCGCGTGCGCATGGCCCGCTCGGCCTCGCGCTTGTCCTCGCGCTCGCGGATCGTCTGCCGCTTCTCGAACTCGCGCTTGCCCTTGGCCACCGCGATCTCGACCTTCGCACGCCCGTCAAGGAAGTACAGACGCAACGGAACGAGCGTGTAGCCGCCCGCCGCGACGGCGTGCGAGAGCTTCACGATCTCTTCTTTGTGCAGCAGCAGCTTCCGCGTGCGCTTGGCCGAGTGGTTCGTCCAGTGGCCCTGCGAATACTCCGGGATGTGCACGGCGTCGAGATAGGCCTGACCGCCGTCGATGTACGCGTAGCCGTCGGTGAGGTTCGCACGCCCCTGGCGCAGCGACTTCACCTCGGTACCGGTCAGCACGAGACCGGCTTCGTACGTCTTCTCGATCGCGTAGTCGTGTCGCGCCTTCTTGTTGGACGCGATGAGCTTCTCCCCCTGCTCACGAGGCATGGTGCCACCTCCTCATGATCACGGGCACACAGAGCCCCTCAGTCTACGCGATCAGGCGCGCAGCCAACGCCGAATGGCGAAGCCGGCACTCAACGCGGCCAGGACGACGCCGATCACCACGATCACGGGGACCACGATCGCGACGTCCGAGAGACTCACCCACGAGGTGATGAAGCTGATCCGATCGCGCAGGTACCTCTCGACCCCGACCTGCACGATGGCCCACACGGCGACGCTCGCGAGAGCGGATCCGATCAGCGCGGCGAGCACGCCCTCGAGGATGAACGGCGTCTGGATGAACCGGTTGGACGCTCCGACGAGACGCATGATGCCGAGTTCTCTTCGCCGCGCGAAAGCGGAGAGACGGATCGTCGTGGCGATCAAGAGCACCGCGGCGATGAGCATGAGACCGGCGATACCGACGGCGACGTAGGTGGCGACCGTGAGCGACTGGAACAGCGGTTCCAGGTACTGCATCTGATTGGTCACCTCTTCGACGCCGGCCTGCCCACTGAACGCCTCCGCGATCACGTCGGACTGATTCTGGTCGACGAGGTTGATGTTGAAGGTCGCGTTGAACTGGTCGGCCGTGACGACGCCGGCGATGTCGGACGACAGCAACCCCTGAGCGTTCTGGTAGGCCTCATCGCTGGTCGAGAAGGTGTAATCGCGGATGAGCGGCTTGAGCGCCTCGCCGTCGAGCGTCGCGCGCACCGCGTCGATCTGCTCCTGCGTGGCGGCTTCGCCGGCGTTGCATGTCGGCTTGTCGGAGACGGTGGAGCACATGAACACCGCGACCTGCGCGCGATCCGCCCAGTACGACTGCATCTTGCCGATCTGCATCTGCATGAGCATCGCGGCGCCGACGAACGTCAAGGACACGAAGGTGACGAGGATGACCGAGATGACCATCGACGCGTTACGGCGGAGACCCGTGAAGGCCTCCGAGAGGATGAGCCCGAACCTCATGACGTGGGTCCCACTTCGTCGTCGCGGTCTTTCTTCTCGGCGAGACCGAGCCTGTCAGCGAGGCCGAGCGCGTCGACCTCGGGGTTGCTCACCGGGATCGAGCGGGTGTTCGTCCCGGGTTCGCGGCGTTCCGCAGCAGCGGTGGTGACCGACGGCGACGTGGGCTCGACGGGGGCGGCGGAGACCTGCTCCGACCCCTCCGGTCCGCGCAGCGGCTCGACGGGCCCGGTGATGTTCGTGACCTCGCGCTGCACCTCGAGCACGGCCGTGAGCGCGGCGACCGCGGCCGCGCCCTTCTCGACCTCGGGTGCGAGCACGGGCAGCCCCGAACGGTCGCCATAGCCACCGTGGCGCTCGTCGCGCACCATCTCGCCACCGCGCAGCTCGATCACGCGGCGCTGCATCTGGTCGACGAATCCGGCCTCGTGCGTGGCCATGACGACCGTGGTCCCGCCGGCGTTGATGCGCGCGAGGAGGCGCATGATGTCGATCGACGTACCGGGGTCGAGGTTTCCCGTCGGCTCGTCGGCCAGCAGCACCTGGGGCCGGTTCACGAGCGCGCGGGCGATCGCCACACGCTGCTGCTCACCGCCCGACAGCTCGTGCGGCAGACGCTTCTCTTTGCCGTCCAGACCGACCAGCGCGAGGACCTCGGGAACCGCCTGCTGGACGAAGCCGCGCGAGGCGCCGGTCACCTGCAGCGTGAAAGCGACGTTCTGGTGGACCGTTTTGTTCGGCAGCAGCCGGAAGTCCTGGAACACCGACCCGATGTGGCGACGGAAATAGGGAACCTTGCGGTTCGACAGGGTGCGGAGGTCGCGGCCGAGCACGACGACACGCCCTTCGCTCGGGGTCTCGGCCCGCAGGATCAGCTGCAGGCACGACGACTTCCCCGAACCCGAGGCGCCGACGAGGAAGACGAACTCTCCGCGCTGCACCTCGAAGTCGACTGCGCTCAGCGCGGGCTTCGTGGTGCCGCGATACCGCTTGGTGACATTCTCGAACCGGATCATGGCTCGACGAGCCTAAGCGCGCGTTCCGAAGAGCCCGACAGGACGCGCCGTGTCGGCATCCGGGAAAACCCTATGGATGCCGAGGACCGCGGCATCCGTCTCAGTCGTCGTCGTCTTTGCGCTTGCGCCAGCGGATTCCGGCCGCGATGAGACCGTCGAGGTCCCCGTCGAACACGACGGCGGGGTTGCCGACCTCGTAGCCGGTGCGCAGGTCTTTCACGAGCTGCTGACCGTAGAGGAAGTAGGAGCGCATCTGGTCGCCCCAGCTCGCGGTGATCGTGCCGGCGAGCTCTTTCTTCTTGGCCGCTTCTTCTTCGCGCTTGAGCAGGAGCAGGCGCGTCTGGAGAACGCGCATGGCCGCGGCGCGGTTCTGAATCTGCGACTTCTCGTTCTGCATCGAGACGACCAGGCCGGTGGGGATGTGCGTGATGCGAACGGCGGAGTCGGTCGTGTTGACTGACTGGCCTCCGGGACCGGACGAGCGGAAGACGTCGACGCGGATGTCACCCTCGGGCACCTCGACCTCGACGGCCTCTTCCATCACGGGGATGACCTCGACAGCGGCGAAGCTCGTCTGGCGCTTGTCGGCACCGCCGAAGGGGCTGATGCGCGCGAGGCGGTGGGTGCCGGCCTCGACCGACAGGGTGCCGTACGCGTAGGGCACATCGACCTCGAAGGTGGCGGACTTGATGCCCGCGCCCTCGGCGTAGGAGGTGTCCATGACCTTGACCGGGTACTTGTGACGCTCGGCCCACCGCAGGTACATGCGCAGGAGCATCTCGGCGAAGTCGGTGGCGTCGTCGCCGCCCGCTCCCGAGCGGATCGTGACGACGGCCGAGCGGGAGTCGTACTCGCCGTCGAGCAGCGTCTGGACCTCGAGCTGACCGATCACGTCTTTCAGCGAGGCCAGCTCACGGCGGGCCTCATCGGCGCTGTCTTCGTCGTCCATCTCGATCGCGAGCTCGACGAGCACCTCGAGGTCGTCGAGGCGCTGCTCGATCTCGGTGATGCGCTTGAGCTCGGCCTGACGGTGGCTGAGCCGGCTGGTCACCTTCTGGGCGTTGTCGACGTCATCCCAGAGGTCGGGAGCGCCCGCCTCTTCGCTGAGGCGGTCGATGTCGGCTTTGAGTGCGTCGACGTCGACCACGGCCTGGATATCGGCGAAGGTCGAGCGCAGCGCCTGGATGTCGGCGGTCAAATCGAGTTCGAGCATTTGGAATCAGCCTATCGTGGAGACGGTGACCGCCGACTCTCCCCGGAGCGTGCTGGTGCGCTTCGCACCCATGATCTACGGGCCCACCCTGCTCTTCGCGATCGGCGAGGGAGCCGTCATCCCCCTCATCCCCGTCATCGCGAACCGGCTCGGCGCGGACGTGGCCCTGGCCGCCCTGGTCGCGGCCGCCCTCGTGGTCGGACAGCTGTGCGGCAACATCCCCGCGGGGTGGGCGGTCGCGCGGTTCGGCGAGCGGATCACCATGGGCGTCGCGGGGATCGTCATCCTCGGCGGCCTGGTGGGCGTGGTCTTCGCCGGGACGCTCGCGATCTTCGCGGCCGCCGTTTTCCTCATCGGCTTCTGTGCCGCTTCTTTCGCGCTCGCCCGGCATTCCTTCATGACGACGCGCGTTCCCCTGCATTTCCGCGCCCGCGCTCTGTCGCTTCTCGGTGGGACCTTCCGGCTCGGGATGTTCGTCGGCCCTTTCATCTCCGCGGCATTGTTGGGCATCTTCGGTGATGAGAGGGCATCCATCGCGTTCTTCGCCGTCTGCCAGGTGGCGACGATCCTGCTCGTCTTCTTCGGCCCCGACCCCGAGAAGGCCGTGCCGGTCGGCGGCGATTCCCGGGAGGCCGAGGACACGGGCGAACCCGTGACGGGCGCGATCCCCACCGTCGAGCGCGTCGGCGTCTTCCGCACGATGTGGAGATTCCGCGCGGTGCTGGCGCGTCTCGGCCTCGCCGCCGCCTCACTGTCGGCGGTGCGCTCGGCTCGACAGGTGGTCCTTCCCCTGTGGGGCGTGTCGCTCGGGCTGGACGCCTCGACGATCGCGGTGGTCGTCGGCGTCTCGGGAGCCATTGACTTCGCGCTGTTCTACGCGAGCGGACAGGTCATGGACCGCTTCGGCCGCCTGTGGGCGGCCCTTCCCGCGATGGTGCTGATGGGGGCCGGCTTCCTCGCCCTGTCGTTCACGCACGATCTCGACAGCTCGGCGATGTGGTTCGCCATGTTCGCCGCGGTGCTCGGGGTCGGAAACGGGCTCTCCAGCGGCATCCTGCTCACCCTGGGCGCCGATCTGGCGCCCGCCGACGAGCCGGCCGCCTTCCTGGGATCGTGGCGGACATTGACGGATGCCGGGGGCGCGATCGCCCCGGTGATGATCTCGGCGCTGACGGCTGCGGTGTCGCTGTCCGGGGCCGTCGCCGCCATGGGAGTCATCGCCGCGCTCGGCGCGTTCGGCTTCGTCCGCTGGGTGCCTCGGTACGTCCCGAGATCGCGATCCTGACTTTCCCGGATCTTCCTGATTCGCCCGGGAAAGACGGGGCAAAACGCACCGCGGCGTGTTTCCGCGCCGTAAAAAATCCGGTCGGCTCTGGTCATTTGATGAGTTTGCCCTGAGAATCGATCACACGTCCGCCACCCTCTAGGCGACGTGTCATTTCCCCCGGATGAAGCGGGCGACGCCGCCCGCAGAGAGGTACCTTCACCGTGCCCCGTAACACCCCGCATTCCCTCGCGCCGCGCGCGGCTTCGCGCGCCCGGCGCGCCTCGGCCGTCCTGGCCACCAGCGCCCTCGTCGGGGGCGCGCTCCTGGTCGCTCCGGCGGCCTTCGCCGCCCCCGCACCGGGCGACGCGCCGAACGATCTCGGTCTGACCAGTGCCGACGTCATGACGCACCTGACGGAGCTGTCCGACATCAGCGAGTCGCTCGCCGACCAGGGGTACCGCTCTTGGAACTCCCCCGGCTACGAGGCCGCCGCGCATTACGCCGAGCAAGTGCTCGAAGCGACCGGCGCGTTCACGGTGTCGCGGCACGCGTTCGACGTGCCGTACTCGGAGTTCGGCGAGGCCTCCCTGACGGTCGACGGAACGACCTACACGGGCTCGCACTTCGACAACAGCGAAGGCACCGACTCCCCGGTGACCGCGGCGCTCGCCCTCCCCGAGTCCGCGGACGGCGGTCGGCTCGGCTGCGAACCCACCGACTTCGCGAACGTCCCCGCGGGAGCCATCGTGCTCGTCCAGCGCGGCGACTGCACGTTCGAGGCCAAGATCGACAACGCCACCGCGGCCGGAGCCGGAGCGGTGTTCGTCTACAACAACGAGCGCCCCGCTGAAGAGGGCGTCTCGCCCGACGATCAGCTGACCAACGTGGGCTCGGGCCCGCGCAACGAAGAGGACTCCCCCGCCGCCACGCTCCCGCAGGCCAGTGGCGACGCCCTCGCCGCGCTCGTCACCGCGGCGCCCGTGGACGCTCCCGTCGAGGGAACCGCGGTCATCGAGAAGCAGTTCCTCGTCGGCCAGTCCTTCAACATCATCGCCGACAGCGTCGCGGGCGACCCCGACGACACCGTCGTCATCGGCGCGCACCTCGACGGCGTCGCCGAGGGACCCGGGGTGAACGACAACGGCTCGGGCTCCGCGGCCGTCCTCGCTCTCGCGGAGAAGATCGCGGCATCCGAGGTTCCGAACGACAAGCGGATCCGCCTGGCCCTGTGGGGCGCCGAGGAGATCGGCCTGCTGGGCTCGACCGCGTACGTCAACGACCTCGTCGCGAACGACCCCGCGGAGTGGGACCGCATCTCGTCGTACCTGAACTACGACATGATCGGCTCCGAGAACTTCACCGTCGGCGTGTACGACGCCGACCGCTCCACCTTCCCGGCGGAGGGCGTGAACATCCCCGAAGGGTCCGTGGAGATCGAGAAGCTCTACACCGACTACTTCGACACCATCGAGCAGCCGTGGATCGACACCGAGTACTCGGGTCGCTCGGACTACCAGGCGTTCATCGACAACGGCGTGCCCGCGGGCGGACTGTTCTCCGGCGCCGATGACATCAAGACCGAGGAGCAGGCCGCACTGTTCGGCGGGACGGCCGGGGTCTACATGGACCGGAATTACCACACGATCAACGACAGCCTCGCGAACGTCAACCGCGACTCGATCGACATCTTCGCCCCGGCGATCGGTCACGCCGCCGTCGCCCTGGCCTGGGACGCGGCGGCCGAGCCGTCGCCCGAGCCGACGGAGCCCTCGCCCGAGCCCACCGTCGAGCCGACGACGGAGCCCACCGCTGAGCCCACCGCGCAGCCGACGGCGGAGCCGACCGCGCAGCCCGTCCCGTCGCCGAGCGCGACCGCGGGCCCTGGCTCCCGCAACGACCTCGCCAAGACGGGGTCGAACGCCGAAGGTTCCCCGCTCCCCGCGATCGGCGCGGGAATGCTCGTCATCGGCGCGCTCATCGCCGCAGGGACCATCGTCGCCCGTCGACGCCCGCAGGAGTAACCCCTGAGAAAGGCCGTCGGGGTCGGGTGCCACGCGCACGCGGCCCCGGCGGCCATTTCGCTCTCGAGAATTTGCTCGCGTGCGTCCCGCGCACGAAGATGCGATCAGCGAGACGCACGGGAGGGCGCTGTGAAAGACGTGGACCGCGGTTCGCTCGCCCTCTCGGCCGCTCTCGCCGGCGTCGCGGGGTTCGTCGACGCGATCGGGTTCCTCGACACGGGCGGCCTCTTCGTCTCGTTCATGAGCGGTAACTCGACGCAGGGTGCGGTGGACCTCTTCGACGGCGGAGCGCGGGTGGCGCTGATCTCGGCCGGGATCATCGCCGCGTTCGTGATCGGCGTGACGGCGGGGGCCACCGCCGGCATGCACGCGTCGCGCCCCCTCGCGCGCGTGGTCGCGGGCGCTGCGGTGGCCGTCGGGATCGCGGCCGGACTCGCCCTGGCCGGCGACGCGACGCTCTGGCGAGCAGGACTGCTCGCCGCCGCGATGGGGGCGCTCAACACGCTCTTCCTCGCGGAGGGTCGCGCGCGGGTGGCCATCACCTACGCGACGGGGACGCTCGTGAGCCTGGGACTGGGCCTTGCATCCCTGCTCACCGGGCGTTCGCGGACGGCGTGGCGACGCCCCCTGCTCCTGTGGGCATCGCTCGTCGCCGGAGCGGTGATCGGCGGGGTCGCCCACCGCCTCGGCAGCCCCGCCGCGCTCGCCATCGCAGCACTCGCGCTCGGCGCCGCCTCGACGGTGATCGCCGTCCGCGGTCGAGCGAGTGGCGTCAGTCCTCGTCGCTGACCCGGATCAGCACCTTCCCTGTCGCCCCCGCGGCGACGGCGTCGTGCGCAGCCGACGTCTCATCGAGCGGGAACCACGTGACCGGGAGGCCCGCTTCCTCGCCGACGGGCAGGGCACCGTCCGCGACGGCCGCGGAGACATCCTCGGCGGCAGCGGTCAGGGCGGTCTCCCCCACCGTGTAGAGCAGCAGCCCCTGCCAGCGGACATTCTTGGCGAAGCTCGCCCGCACCGCCGCGGTGAAGCTGTCTCCGCCGTTGTCGGCGTAGTAGCCGATGCTTCCGTGGTTGGCGATGACCTCGACGTCGAGCGCCGCGTTCTCGGCGATCGCCACCTCGACGATGTGTTCGACGCCCTCAGGGGCCAGTTCCCGGATGCCGTCGGCCAACGTCTCGCTCGGGTACTGCAACACGTGGTGGGCGCCCGCCGCCCGGGCCAGCGCTTCCTTCTCATCGCTGCTCACGGTGGCGATCACGGTGGCACCGGCCCAGACCGCCAACTGGATCGCCGCGTGACCCACCGCCCCCGCGCCGCCCTGGACGAGAACCGTCCTCCCGGCGAGGGCTCCCGGCGCGAGGCGCGACGGGCCGTCCTCGTGGACGGTGAGCGCGCGGTGCGCGGTCATCGCGGGCACTCCGAGGCTCGCGCCGAGGGCGAAGGACGCCCCCTCAGCGAGCGGAACGGCGCGCTCCGCGGGGATCACCGCGAACTCGGCCGCCGTCCCCGTCGGACGCTCGTGCTGGGCGAGGTAGACCCAGACCCGCTGCCCCACCGAGACCGACGTCACGCCCTCGCCCACGGCATCCACTGTTCCCGCACCGTCCTGGTTCGGCGTCACCTCGGTGAACGAGAAGGGCCGACCACCCTCACGCGCTTTCCAGTCGGTCGGGTTCACGCCCGAGACGGCGATGCGCACGCGCACCTCGCCGGGTCCCGGTTCGGGAACGGGACGCTCACCGAGCGTCAGGACGGAGGAGTCACCGGTCTGGGAGTACGTGATCGCTCGCATGGAGAGGACAAGCGGGCTCGGCGCGCACGCATTCCCTCGGCGTGTCGACCCGCCAGCCGCCACACTGGGCGGATGAGCAGTCTCGTGGTCGCGAACGGCGTCCTGTTCTCCGGCGGATCGGTGCTCGAGGGCGACGCCGTCGGCATCCGCGACGGTCGTATCGTCGCGACCGGACCCCGACGCGACGTCCGCGACGCGATCGGACCGGATGCCGACGAGCTCGACGCGCGCGGAGGCCTCGTCACCCCCGGATTCGTCGACTCGCACATCCACCTCGGCGGTGGGTCCGTCGACGCGCTGCGCTGCGACCTCGCCGGGGCGGCCTCCCTCGCGGAGATCGACGAGCGCGTCCGGACGTTCGCCGCCGGGACGACCGCGGCATGGATCGTCGGCGGAGGATGGGACCCCACGCTGTTCCCGACGACTGGTCCGACGGCCGCCCACCTCGACGCGCTCGTCCCCGATCGGCCCGCCCTCTTCCTCGACGCCGATCACCACGGCGCGTGGGTGAATAGCGCCGCCCTGCGCGCGGCGGGGATCGACGAGTCGACACCGGACCCGTTCGACGGGAGGATCGAACGCTCGTCGAACGGCGCCCCCAGCGGGGCTCTCCGTGAGGGGGCGATGCAGCTCGTCGCCCCCCCTGGTCCCGCCGTCCGCCACCGCCGACATCGCTCAAGCGCTCCTGTCGATCTCTCGCGACGTGCTCGCCGCGGGCATCACCGGCTGGCAGGAGGCAGCCCTCGGCACCTACGCCGGGTACCCCGACTTCTCCGACGCGTACCGCGCCCTCACGGAGGCCGGTGACCTCGTCGGCCGAGCCACCGGCGCGATCTGGGTGCCCCGCGACCTCACCGTGGACACCGTCGACGCGTTCGTCCGGGAGTGCGTGGAGCGCGCACGCGTGAACACGGCGGCCGGGTTCCCGACGCGAACCGCCAAGCTCATGCTCGACGGGATCATCGAGACGCGCACCGCTCACGTCTGCGCGCCCTACCCCGACGGCTCGCACGGCCTGGCCTACTTCGACCCCCAGATCGTGCGCCTGCTCGTGCCCGCTCTTAACGCCGCGGGACTCGCCGTGCACGTCCACGCGCTGGCCGACGCGGCGGTCCGCGACGCCCTCGACGGCTTCGCCGCGGTCCCCTCCGCCGATCGCGCCCGCGTGCGCAACCACATCGCCCACCTCGAGCTGATCACCCCGCCCGACCTCCCGCGGTTCGCGGCGCTGGGGGTGACGGCGAACTGCCAGCCGTACTGGGCGTGTCGCAACGACCTCGTCCGCGACGTGACGCTCCCGCTTCTCGGTTCCGAACGCGCCGACGAGCTGTACCCGTTCGCCTCCCTGCGCACCGCGGGGGCGCGCCTCGCGATGGGATCGGACTGGCCCGTCTCGACCTTCGACCCGTGGCTCGGCGTTCACGTGGCAGTCACCCGTCAGCCGCCGGGAGAATCGGATGCCGAGCCCCTGGGCGCCGCGCAGTCCCTGTCGCTCGGCGAGGCGCTCGACGCATACACGCGCGGCTCGGCCGACCTGCTCGGCATCGGTCCCGGAACCCTGGCTCCGGGCGCGCCGGCCGACCTCGCCATCGCGGATCGCAACCCTTTCGCGGGCCGACCCGACGGCATCCACGAGACCCGGAATGTCACGACCGTCGTCGCGGGTGACGTCGCCGGGGGTTGACGGCTGGTTCACATCGTGCGAGCCTCGCGCGCGCATAGACTGAACCCACTCGCGGGAGTGGTGAAATTGGCAGACACGCAGGATTTAGGTTCCTGTGCCTTCGGGCGTGGGGGTTCAAGTCCCCCCTTCCGCACGACGACTGCCGTACCCGAGCACGACCTCTCCGACCCGACGGGACCGATGTGATGCACCCCACCGCCCTGCTCCCGTGGCTCGACCCCGCGACGATCATCACCAACTCGCAGCCCTGGGCCCTGCTCGTCGTCTGCTTCATCATCTTCGCCGAGACCGGCCTGCTCATCGGGTTCCTGCTTCCCGGCGACACCCTGCTGATCATGGCCGGCCTGCTGTCGCACTCGACGCCCGCGGCGCCGAACGGCGTGTTCGGCATCAACGCGTGGTGGGTGGCTCTCGCTATCGGGTTCGCCGCCTTCATCGGCGGTGAGGTCGGCTATTACATCGGCCATAAGGCGGGGCCGTCGATCTTCGAGCGCAAGGACTCCGGCATCTTCAGCCGCAAGAACGTCGAACGCACCAACGCGTTCTTCGAGCGCTTCGGCGGACTGACGGTGATCCTCGCGCGCTTCGTCCCCGTCGTGCGCACCTTCGCCCCCATCGCCGCCGGTGTCGGCCACATGCCGTGGCGCAAGTACACGCTGTACAACTTCATCGGTGCCGTCATCTGGGGCATCGGTCTCACGATGCTCGGCTACGCCGTCGGCTACATCCCCTTCATCCGGGACATCGTCACCGAGTACATCGACGTGATCCTGCTCGCCGCCGTCGCGGGCACGGCACTCTTCATCGCGATCCACTACTTCCGTGAGCGGGCTGCTGCGAAGCGCGAGGGAACGGTCACCCACGACGAGGCCGCGTCGCTCGCCCTCGACCCGAAGACGCTCGAAGACGGCGATCAGCCCACGCGCTAAGACGCCTTCGAGCTCTTCTTCTTGGCGGGAGCCTTCTTCTTCGCGGGCTCGTCCTTCTCGGCGCGCGCTGCGCGGGTGCGCTCGACGCTCGCCCGCAGCGCCTCCATCAGGTCGATGACTTCGCCGCCGTCTTCGTCTTCCTGCGTGCCGAAGGTGGCATCCGTGTCGATCGCGTCGCCCTGCTCGAGCTTCGCGTCGATCAGGGTCCGCAGCTCCTGCTGATATTCGTCGGTGAACTCCTCAGGGTCGAAGTCCTTCGAGAAGCTGTCGACGAGGGATGCCGACATCTCGAGCTCCTTCGCCGAGATGCGCACGTCCTCCTCGAGAGCGGAGAAGGCTGCCTCCCGAACTTCATCGGCCCAGAGAAGCGTCTGCAGCACGAGCACGTCGTCGCGCACCCGCAGCGCGGCCAAACGGGTCTTCTGCCGCAGCGAGAAACGCACGATCGCGGTGCGATCGGTCTGCTCCAGCGTCTTGCGCAGCAGCACGTACGCCTTGGGCGAGGACGAGTCGGGCTCGAGGTAGTAGGCCTTGTCGAGCGTGAGCAGGTCGACCTGGTCGCTCGGCACGAACTCGACGACTTCGATCTCGCGGCTCCGCTCGCTCGGCAGCGAGGCGAGGTCGTCTTTCGTCAGCACGACCGTCTGTTCGCCGTCGTCGTACGCACGATCGATGTCACTGTAGGGCACGACCTCCCCGTCGATCTCGCAGATGCGCTGGTAGCGGATGCGTCCACCGTCCTTGTTGTGCACCTGGTGCAGCGAGACGTCGTGGTCCTCCGTGGCCGAGTACACCTTGACGGGCACGTTGACGAGGCCGAACGTCAGGGCGCCCTTCCAGATCGATCGCATGGGTCCAGTGAACACCGAAAGAGGGGTGGATGCCGAGACCCTTGCGCCGCGGCAGGGCACCGGTCCCTTCGACAGGCTCAGGGACCTCACGTCCGAGGCACAACACAGGTGGCTGAGCCCGTCGAAG
>NZ_JARHXC010000075.1:0-6380 GCF_029222405.1 Microbacterium sp. Kw_RZR3
CCAGTGCGGCGCCCCGCCCCGCACCGCACAGCCCCGCCGCACCACCCCACACCGCAACCCCGCCCGAAACGCACGCCGCCCCCGCAACCGAAGTCGCGGGGGCGGCGGGACAGCGCGGGTCAGTGGAAGAAGTGACGCTCGCCCGTGAAGAACATCGTGACGCCGGCGGCGCGCGCGGCGTCGATGACCTCGCCGTCGCGGACCGAGCCACCGGGCTGGATGATCGCCGAGATCCCGGCGTCGATCAGCACCTGCGGGCCGTCGGCGAAGGGGAAGAAGGCGTCGGATGCCGCGATCGAACCGCGGGCACGGTCGCCCGCGCGCTCGACGGCGAGGCGGCACGAATCCACACGGTTGACCTGCCCCATGCCGATGCCGACCGTGGCCGAAGCCTGCGCGAGCACGATCGCGTTCGACTTCACCGCGCGGCACGACTTCCACGCGAAGATCAGGCTCTCCATGTCGGCCTCGGCGGGACGCTCGCCCGAGACGAGCTCCCAGTCCTTCGCGACCGACTCGATGTCGTCGGGGAAGCGGTCGGCATCCTGCAGCAGCAGGCCACCCGAGACCAGGCGCACGTCCATGCGCTCCTGCTGCCAGTCGGTGGGCAGCTGCAGCACGCGGAGGTTCTTCTTGAGCTTAAACACCTCGAGCGCCTCGGGCTCGAAGTCGGGCGCGATGATCACCTCGGTGAAGATGTCGCGCAGGTTCTCCGCCATCTTGAGCGTCACCGTGCGGTTGGCCGCGATCACGCCGCCGAATGCCGAGACGGGGTCGCACTCGTGCGCGCGCAGGTGCGCCGAGGCGATGGGGTCGAGCGCGTTGGGCGCCGCGACGGCGATGCCGCAGGGGTTCGCGTGCTTGATGATCGCGACGGCGGGCTTGACCATGTCGAAGGCGGCACGCAGGGCGGCGTCGGCGTCGACGTAGTTGTTGTACGACATCTCCTTGCCCTGCAGCTGCGTCGCCTGCGCGATGCCGTGGCCGCCGACGCGCGTGTAGATCGCGGCGCGCTGGTGCGAGTTCTCGCCGTAGCGCAGGGTCGAGAGGCGCTCGGCCTGGATCGTCAGGTGCGCGGGCAGGTCGATGTCGTCACCGAGCGTTCCCTCGGCGAACCACGTCGACACGGCGGTGTCGTACGCGGCCGTGTGCGAGAACGCGCGGGCGGCGAGCTCGCGGCGCTGCACCAGCGAGGTCCCGCCGTCGCTCTGTAGGGCCGAGATGATCGCGGGGTACGACTCGGGCGAGACGACGATGGCGACGTTGGCATGGTTCTTCGCCGAGGCGCGCACCATCGCGGGGCCGCCGATGTCGATCTGCTCCACGACGTCGTCGCCCTCGGCCCCGGATGCCACGGTCTCGACGAACGGGTAGAGGTTCACGACCACGAGCTCGAACGGCAGGATGCCGAGCTCTTCGAGCTGCGCTTCGTGACCGGCCAGGCGAAGGTCGGCGAGGAGACCCGCGTGGACGTTCGGGTGGAGCGTCTTCACGCGACCGTCGAGCGACTCGGGGAAGCCGGTCACCGCCGAGACGTCGGTGACGTCATAACCGGCCTCGCGCAGCAGCGTCGCCGAGCCGCCCGTCGAGACGATCTCGACCCCGGCCGCCGCGAGAGCGGCTCCGAGCTCGAGAAGGCCGGTCTTGTCGCTCACCGACACCAGCGCGCGGCGGATCGGGACGATGTCGCGGGGACGGTAGTCGGCGGGGTCGTGGCGGGGTCCGGCCATGGCTTCGGCTCCTGTGTCTCGTGCGGTTCGAAGAGCGGGCGACCGCCCGCGGGGATCAGGGGATGCGGGATGCCGCGGCGGCGAGGTCGAGCTCGCCCTCGGCGATGCGGCGCACGACGTCGATCAGCAGACGTCGTTCGACGGGCTTGATGCGCTCGTGCAGGGCGTGCTCGTCGTCGCCGGGGAGGACGGGGATGCGCTCCTGCGCGAGGATCGGGCCCGTGTCGACGCCGGAGTCGACGACGATGACGCTCGCCCCCGTCTGGTCGACGCCCGCGGCGAGCGCGTCGCGGACACCGTGGGCACCCGGGAACTCGGGCAGGTACGCGGGGTGGGTGTTGATGATGCGCGGTTCCCACGCGGCGACGAGGTCGGCGGGCAGCAGGCGCATCATCCCGCTCAGCACGACGAGGTCGGGGTTCCAGACCGCCAGCTGTGCCCCCAGTTCCGCTCCCCACTCCTCGCGCGAGTCGAACGCGCTGAAGGGGACGAGGAATGTGGGGATGCCGAGGTGCTCGGCGTGCGCGAAGCCGTCGGCCTCGCGATCCGCACCGACCGCGACCACGCGCGCCGGGAAGTCGGGGGCGGCAGCCGCCTCGAGCAGGGCGCGGAGGTTCGAGCCGGTGCCGGAGATGAGAACGGCGACCGTGAGCACGGAGGCCAGTCTACGCAGGTGCGTCCGAGCCCGCCGAGCGCGTGACGCTCAGCCCCGCCCCGCCGAACCGCCGTCGTCGGGCTTCGCCCACGCCGCGCGGATGCGCGCGCGCACCTCGTCGTCGCTGAGCTCGCCCGCCGGGTCGGTCTCGCCGGGGGCGCGATACGAACTCGGCCAGACGTCGTGGGCGATCCCGGCGCCCGGTGCCGACACGGTGGGGGCGGGCCCGGTGGCGTGCTCGTCGCGGTCGAACGGCGCGTGCGCGCGCGGGGTGAACGAGAACGCGGGCGCCTCGTCACGCGTTTCCTCGTGCGGGCGCGGCGTGGTGTCGTCGTCGACCGCCGGACCGAAGCGCGGGCTCAGCAGCAGGATCGCGAGGCCGACCAGCACCTCGAGGCCGAGGGCCAGGGCGAGCGGGCCCGGCTCCGGGCCGGTGTGGGCCAGACGCCCCGGGCCGATCGCTCCCGTCGACGCCACCGCAATGAGCGCGCCCACACCGCCGGTGAGCGCCGCGACGACGATCGCGAGGACCAGACGCGGACCGACCGGTTCGGGGTCGGTGGTCAGCGGCATCCGGGATCGAAGGATCCACCCGGTCAACGCGCCGATGCCGACGGGGAGCAGCACCAGCAGGAGCAACCACGGCGAGGTCGTGTCGGGGATCGCCCCGAGCACCGGGATGCCGGGGAGCGCGCCGACCTGTGTGGCGGCGGGGGTGACCGCGGTGTCGGTGCCGACCGCGAACCCCGGTCCGGCGATGAACGCCACCGCCCATAGCACGAGCGTCGGGAGGTACATGAGCTGGCAGAGGGCGATGACGGTGGCGCCGATGGCATCCGCGTTGCTCGCCTGGTAGATGCCGATGACCTGGGTCGAGCGCGCGATGAGTCCCGCGACGACGACGACACCGCCGGCGCCGACGAGTCCCAGCGTGGTGAGGGCAAGGCCCCGCAGAGCGAGCGGCGGCACGCTCGCCCATGCTCCCGGCAGACGCGACAGCTGACCGCGCAGCGCGTCGATCGGCCCGTCGTCGCCGACGCGCCAGGCCCCGACCACAGCGCCGAGGAGAGACGGAACGAAGAACAGCAGCGAGGGCAGCAGGATCGCCAGCCAGATCTCGGATGCCACGAGCGCGGCGTTGCCGGTCAGCGCGACCACGCTCGCGATCGCGGCGAAGACCACCGAGCCCGACAGCCACCCGGTGATCCCGGCCCCGGCTTCCGCGGCGCGAACGCCCGAGCGCGCGGCGAAGAGCGCGGTGAACGCGGCGAACGCCAGCGGCGCGAGCGACAGGGTGAAGCTCGCGAGCGAGGGGTCGATGCCGGTGTCCGCGAGGTAGGTGTCGGGGAGGGTGACGGCGAGCGGCACGAGGTGCCCGAGGTGCCAGATGGCGGCCGTCGCGGGCCACAGCGCGCTCCAGTCGGGGCTGCCGAGACCGGCCACCCAGAGCAGGGCGAGCGGGGCGAGCACGACGGCGATACCGCCCGCGGCGGCCAGGACGGCGTCGAGGGCGGCCAGGAGGGCGACGAGAAGGCGATGCATGGGCGAGTGAGACCCTACCCGCGCTCCCCCAGCGCTCCCCTCAGGCGCGGCGGCGAGCGCTCGAGACCAGGTCGCGACGCGGCGAGATCAGCGCGCGCTGCGCCAGGCACCCGAGGGGGGTGCTGTCCCGCCGAACAGCTCGGTCACCGTGACGAGGGTGAAGCCACGGTCACGAAGACCCCGGATCACCTCGGGCGTGACGCGCGCCGTGAGTTCGTGGACGTCGTGCATCAGCACGATGGAACGCGGTTGTGCGCGGTCGACGGCTCGCGCGACGAGCACCTCGGGGTCGGGTTGCTGCCAGTCGTTCGTGTCGACGTCCCACAGGATCGCGGGCAGTCCCGCCGCCTTCAAGACCTTGTCGTCGTACTCGCCGTAGGGAGGGCGGAACGTCGTCGGGGTGACACCGGTGGCGTCGCGGATGGCGTTCTGGGTGTCGCGGATCTGCCGCCCGATGGCGGCCTCGTCGAGCGTCGGAAGCTGCGGGTGGTTCCACGTGTGGTTGGCGAGCTCGTTGCCCTCCGCCACCATGCGGCGCAGGGTATCGGCACCCCCGGCGACGTTCCGGCCGATGGCGTAGAACGTCGCCGCAGAGCGTTCGGCGGCGAGGGCGTCGAGGATGCCGGGGGTGAGCGGTCCCGGGCCGTCGTCGAAGGTGAGAGCCACGCACGCGGCCAGACGGCAGTCGGTCGTGCCGGTGCGCGTGGGCGGCGCGTCAGGTGCCCGGAAGGCCGCGCCCGCAGCCAGGGCATTCGACAGGGTGACTCCGAGCGGCGACGCGAGCACGACCACTCGAGCGGGAGGAACGGCGATCAGTCGCTCGGCTGATGGTGCGGCGGCTCCGAGCGCGTCGAGTGCGGGCGAGGTGAAGCCCGCGGGGAGCCGGAAGACGAAGGAACCGTCGGGTGCGGGCACGGTCGTGTCGAGGATGCCGGCGAAGGCCTCCACCGCGGCGGCGTCGGGCGGATCGACGGGAGCCAGGCTCAGCGACCCCGCTTCGCGCCGCAGCATGTCGGACACCTCACTCCACAGGGACGCTGCCGCCTCGACACCCCACAGCCCGCGCGCTCCCACGATCTCGCCGCTCGCCACATCAGCGAAGAACACCTCGGCGCGATCTGCGGTGGGCGCACCGCCGACGGCGTCGATCGTGCGGATGCGCTGGCCGATGACGGATGCCGTTGCGGCGAGGATGTCGCAGACGACGGCCGTTCCCGTGCCCCCGACCGGGCCCAGCGCCGGATCGGCGATGACGTCGCCGGCGGGGCGTAGCGTCGAACCCGCGACACAGCGGCGCTCGGCGAGTCCGGCCTCGCGAGCGAAGACCTCGGGTCGCATGGCGCGCCCGGTGCTCGCCTCGCGCGCGTCGATGGCTGCGCGCAGGCGTTCCATCGCCGCGGTGCTCACGGCCGGCGCCCCCGGCACGACCGCCACCCGCGCCTGCACCCCGAGCGTGTCATTGCGCACCCGCTCGCCGGCGAGACCCGGCACGTCTCCGGCTGAGAGGGGCGACGGCGCCTCCTCCACGACCCGCAGGTCTTGCGCGTTCCAGCCCCGCGGCATCCAGTCGGGATCGCTCGGCTGCATGCACCCGGCCAGCGTCAACGCCGCGACGAGACCCACGATCGGAGCGAGAACGCGCCTCACGATTCGACCCGCACGGTGTCGAGCAGACCGGCGATCTCTGCGCGGTACTCCTCCAGCGAGACATCCTCGGTGACACGGACCACGAAGCGCCCCGACGCGCGTTCCCCGCCGATGGCGGCGACGAGCGCCTCGGCTGCTTGAGCGTGCACGAGGGGCGCGCCCGTCGTCACCGTCTCACGATGCAGCGGTCCAAGACCCTCGATCCCGGCGGTCGAAGCGGCCGTGGCCAGGTCAGCGTCGGCGACATCGACGGTGATCGAGAGCTTCGCGTCGGGAGTACGCACGACCACGCGCGGGGCATCCTCGCTCTCGCGCTGCACACTCCACCCGGCGGGAACGACCACCGTGACCGCCGTCCCCGCGTCACGCACGCTCTCGGTACGATCCGTTTCCGCGACGCTCGTCTGCAGGTTGGGCAGGACGAACGGAACGAAGACGAAGGCGAAGGCCGCGAGTCCGGCGCCGAGGGCGACGACGACGATAACGGCGGCAATCGACGCTGCGCGCCATCGCGACCGACGACGACCGACCCCCATCGCTCCCCTCCGCACAAGCACGAGCCTAGGTGGCCGGAAAACGCAAGCGCCGCACGGCGCGCCAGGGATGCCGGCAGGCGAGCGACCGGCAGCCTTCAGGCGCGGCGGCGAGCGCCCGCGAGCAGGTCGCGCACCGCGGCGAGAAGGCCGCGCCGTGAGGTCGCTGAGTCCGTCGACGGGTCCGGCCCGGCCGCACCACCGGAGGCTTCGACAAGCTCAGCCACCTCCACACACCCAGGCCCCTGAGCCTGTCGAAGGGACCGAGACCCA
>NZ_JARHXC010000076.1:0-893 GCF_029222405.1 Microbacterium sp. Kw_RZR3
CCCCCTCCCCCGCCAACGAAAAATGGATGCCACCGAAGTGGCATCCATTTCACGATGAGGGCGCGCTCAGCCCTTCTTGGGGGCCAGCTGCTCGATGATCGCCTTCGCAACGTCCTGCATGGTCAGGCGGCGGTCCATCGACGCCTTCTGGATCCAACGGAAGGCCTCGGGCTCGGAGAGGCCCATCTTCTCGTTCAGGAGGCCCTTGGCGCGGTCGACGAGCTTGCGGGTCTCGAAGCGCTCGACCATGTCGGCGACCTCGGCCTCGAGCGTGATGATCTGCTCGTAGCGGGCGAGGGCGATCTCGATCGCGGGCAGCAGGTCGTTCGGCGTGAACGGCTTCACGACGTAGGCCAGCGCGCCGGCCTCGCTGGCACGCTCCACGAGTTCCTTCTGGCTGAACGCGGTCAGCAGGACGACGGGAGCGATGTGGTTCTTGCTCAGCTTCTCGGCCGCGCTGATGCCGTCGAGCTGGGGCATCTTGACGTCCATGATCACGAGATCCGGGCGGAGTTCGGTCGCCAGCTGCACGGCGGTCTCGCCGTCGCCGGCCTCACCGACCACGTCGTAGCCGTTGTCGCGGAGGATCTCGACGATGTCGAGACGGATGAGCGACTCGTCTTCCGCCACGACGACGCGGCGGGGGGCGGCGGGCGCGGAGGCCGGAGCGGCTTCTTGATCAGTCACGTGACCATCCTAGGACTGGGAGGGCGCATCACCCGCGAGGAGCGTCGATGCGATAGAGGGCAAACGATACCGGGCCGACTCGGGAAGAGCCGACCCGGGGGTCGTACCGGTGGTGGGACTCGAACCCACACGTCTTTCGACAGAGCATTTTGAGTGCCCCGCGTCTGCCATTCCGCCACACCGGCTCGTGCTCGCGAACTCCCAAT
>NZ_JARHXC010000077.1:0-8222 GCF_029222405.1 Microbacterium sp. Kw_RZR3
CCCGCCCGTCGGGTGGTCTCGGCGGCCGGGCGCTCCCGGTGGCCGGGCGGCCCCGGCGGCGCGGACCGTTAGGCGGAGTTCCGAGCCGACACACCGAGGCCCTGGCATCCGGAACCGGCGTGTCACCGCCGAACTCCGCACGACGGCACGCCCCCGCGGGCCTCACACCCCGCACCGGCACGCCCACGCCCCCCGAACCGTCACGCGGAGAACGGAACGACACGCCGAGTCCCCGGCATCCGGAACCGGCGCGTCACCGCCGAACTCCGCACGACGGCACAGCGGGATGCCGCCACGGCGGTCGGCCCCACGGCCCGCACCGCCCGCCGGCCCCCGAGCCGTCAGGCGGAGATCAGAACCGACACGCCGGGTCCCCGGCATCCCGAGCCGGCGTGTCACGACCAATCTCCGCACGACGGCACGCCCCGCGGCTAGCCCGACTCCCCGGCCCGCACGACGGGACGCCCGGGCCGCCCAGGGCGGCCTCGACTACAGCTCGACGTTGACCAGGACCGGCTCGGGCTGAAGGATCAGACCGAACTCGGAGTGCACGCGGCTCTGCACGAAGCGGGCGAGCTCGGCGATCTCGGCCGCCGTCGCCTCACCGCGGTTCGTCAGAGCGAGCGTGTGCTTGGTCGACAGGCCGGCGCGCGAGCGCGGGAACCGGAACCCGCGACGGAGTCCCGCGTTCTCGATCAGCCACGCGGCGCTCACCTTGACCTCGTGTCGCTCGACCGGGGGCGGGGGCAGGATGCCGTCGAACGCGGCGAGCGGGATCACGGTCACCGGATCGAGCACCGGCGCCATCGGCCATTTCGGGCACGCCTCGGGAAGGGTGCGGGCGAAGGCCTCGCTGACGATCGCGTTCTGGAAGAACGAGCCGGCGCTCCAGGTGTCGGGGTCTTCCGCGTCGAGGACCATGCCCTTGCGGGCGCGAGTCGCAAGGACGTGGTCGCGGATCCAGCGCAGTGACACGGCGTCATCGGCATCCAGGCCCAGCGCTCCACGAAGCTGGTCCCCCGTGATCGGACGTTCCCCCGCACCGACGCGCTCGAGCTCGAGAGTGACCGAGAGGATCACGGCTGAGCGGTCGGGGATCGACCCGTAGTGCTGCTTGAGCACCGACGTCCGGAAGCCGAGGCCGAGCTCGGCGGCCGAGACCACCGAGACGTCGCCCGTCGACTCGTCGATCAGCTCCACCTCGACGAGGGTCTGCACGATCTCCTGACCGTAGGCACCGACGTTCTGCACCGGCGCGGCACCGACGGTGCCCGGGATACCCGACATGGCCTCGATGCCCGCGAGACCCCGCTCGACGGTCTCGGCGACGAGCGCGTCCCAGTCGTGCCCGGCCTGCACGCGCAGGCGCACGGTGTCGGGGCGGGAGCCGGGGAGTTCTTCGATGCCGGTCGTGCGCACGCGGATGACGGTTCCCTCGAACGGCTCGTCGCCGACGAAGAGGTTCGAGCCGCCGCCGAGGACGAACCACTCGTCTCCGTCGGCCCAGACCTCGCGGAGCGCCGCGACGAGTTCGTCGGCCGTGCGCGCCTCGATGAGACGCGCGGGCTCGCGGCCGGTGCGCAGCGTCGTGAGCTGAGAGAGCGGGATCGGGGCGACCTCGGGCATCAGGCGAGCCGTACCCGCACCTGCGCCTTGCCGAGCACGGTGGTCTCGGCGAACGTGACGGTGAGGTCGATACGGGCGGTGTCGTCGTCGACGGCACCGACCTTCGCGCTGACGTGCAGATCGGCACCGGCCTCGGGGTCGACGACGACGGGACGTGTGAAGCGCACACCGTACTCGGCGATGCGTCCGCTGTCGCCCAGCGCGTCGGCGAGCGTGCCAACGGCGATGCCCATCGTGAGCATGCCGTGCGCGAGCACGCCCGGAAGCCCCACGGCGGCGGCGACGTCGTCGCGGTAGTGGATCGGGTTGAAGTCGCCCGACGCGCCCGCGTACCGCACGAGCGACTCGCGGGTCAGGTGCACGGAGCGCTCGGCGATGACCTCGCCCACGGTGAACTCGCTCATGCGCCGGCCTCCCCCGCCAGAAGAACGCTGGTGGTGGTCACGACGTGGGCGCCGGTGGCATCCACGATCTCCGCTTCGCTGGTGATCATGGCGTTGCCGCCCATCGACCGGATGCCGGTGACCGAGAGCGTTGCGACGAGCTCGTCGCCCGCGACGATCGGACGCGTGTAGCGGAAGCGCTGTTCCGCGTGCACGAGGCGGGACAGCTCGATGCCGGACTCGGGGTCGCCGAGCAGCTGCTGGAGGGTGAGGTCCTGCACGACCATCGCGAAGGTCGGCGGCGCGACGACATCGGCGTAGCCGAGAGCGCGGGCGGCCTCGGGGTCGGAATGCTGCGGAGCGTCGGCGAAGACGGCGCGGGCGAACTCGCGCACCTTCTCGCGGCCGACGAGGTACGGCGCGGTCGGCGGGAACACACGACCGACCAGTTCAGGATTCACGGGCACCGAACCAGTCTACGGCGGGGCGTCCGCCCGGTCCTGTCGGCCGAAGCCCGTGACGGCGGACGCGTCAGCGCTGGTGGCGCCCCCGCACCGCTTTGATGGCGATCTGCGTCGCGATGAAGACGAGGAAGATCGAGAACAGGACGTTCGCCACGAACGGATCGACGGCCTTCGCGATCTGCGCGCCGAGCGCGGTGGTCGTGCACGCGGCGATCCCGACGCAGGCGGCCGCCGCGAGGTCGACGTTCGAGCGACGAAGGTTGCCCACGGTGCCCGAGATCGCCGTCGGGATCATCATGAGCAACGAGGTTCCTTTGGCGACGAGATCGCTCGTGCCGAACAGCAGCAGCAGGGCGGGCACGACGATGATGCCGCCGCCGACGCCCAGAAGACCGGCCAGGATGCCGGTGACCACACCGAGCACGGCGAGACCGGGTCCGGTGATCCAGGTGAGCACGAGCTCGGCGTCGCGCGAAGGGATCACGAAGTACAGGCTCACGATGACGACGAGCAGGAACGCGACGAACGCCCAGCGCAACGCCGTCTGCGACAGCTTCGGCAGGAGCCACGTGCCGATCTGGGCACCGACCACGGCTCCGGCCGCGAGGATCAACGCGGGGATCCACGCGACGTGACCGTCGATGGCGTACGTGACGACGCCGACCGAGGCCGTCGGCACGATCGCCGCGAGCGACGTGCCCGCGGCGAAGCGCTGGTCGAAGCCCAGAAGCAGAACGAGGAGCGGCACGATGACGGTGCCCCCGCCCACGCCGAACAGTCCCGACATCAGGCCGGCGAGAAGACCGACGCCGATGCAGACGGCGAAGAAGCGGACGGAGCGCTGCGGGCGGGTGTCGGCGTGCACGAGGGTCAAGTCTGGCACTTCCCGCCCGCCCGCGCGGCGTCTGCCCTCGAGGCCGCGAGCACGGGAAAAGAAAGCGGCCCCCGGTGTCCGAAGCCGCGTCCACCGGGGGCCGTCGCCCTCGCAGGTCAAGCGGCACGGTGACCCGAACACCGGTCCGCGACCACTCGCGCGAGGGTGCGACAACACTGACAGTAGCGAGCGATATGACGCGACGACGCCCCATTGACACTGATATCTCGAACTGCTAGTTATTTAGAACGCGTATGACAATCCCACCCTTCGCGGGAATGCCCCTCCCGAACCCGCCGTTGATCCCGAGCATGACAACCGTAGGAATCATCGGAGCAGGACACATCGGCTCGGCCCTCGCCAAGGGCTTCGTCAACAACGGCTACGACGTGGTCATTGCCAACTCGCGCGGGCCCGAGACCCTCGCGGATCTCGTCGCGTCGATCGGCGATCGGGCGCGCGCGGCGACGGCACAGGATGCCGCGGAAGCCGGCGACTTCGTCGTCGTCACGGTGCCGTTGAAGGCCATCGGCGAGATCCCGGCCGCTCCCCTGGCGGGCAAGATCGTCCTCGACACGAACAACTACTACTTCGAGCGCGACGGACACATCGCCGCCCTCGACGAGAAGAAGACCACGACCTCGCAGATGCTGCAGGAGCACCTCCCCGAGTCGGTCGTCGTGAAGGCGTTCAACCACATCATGGCCGCCGACATCCTCACCGACGGCTCCCCCGCCGGCACCGACAACCGTCGCGCACTGGCGACCGCGAGCGACTCCGACGAGGGCGTCGCACTCATCACGCGTGTGTACGACGAGTTCGGCTTCGACACCGTCAACATCGGCTCGCTCAGCGAGAGCTGGCGCGTCGAGCGCGACCAGCCCGCGTACGTCGTGCGCCAGAACGCCGACGAGCTGACGCAGAATCTGGCACGCGCGGAGCGCTGACCGCGGCGGGCGCAGCCATCGCGACCGTCGCACGCTGCGGCCGCGACGGCGCGAGCCCCGGCGGGCGCGAGCTCCGCGCCCCGGCCCGCCGCACGCTCATAAACGCCGTTCGCTCACAGAAACACGCTCTCCCCATGTTTCTGTGAGCGAATCGCGTTCACGCGTGGATGCCGGGACCCCGGCGCCGCAACGAAATACCCCCGCCGCACGAACCGTGCTGCCGCCGGGGTTCGCGCAGCGGTATCGGTACGCGCTCATAAACACGATCCGCGCGCAGAAACACGCTCTCCCCGTGTTTCCGTGAGCGAATCGCGTTTACGCGTGGATGCCGGGACCCCGGCGTCCGACTCAGAGCGAAGCGAGCGCCCGGTCGACGTCGGCGACCAGGTCGTCGACCGACTCGATGCCGACCGACAGACGCACGATGGTGTCGGGCACCGCGAGCTCGGTCCCCCGCACGGAGGCGTGGGTCATGGCATCCGGGTAGTTCACCAGCGACTCGACCCCACCGAGCGACTCAGCGAGCGTGAACAGCTGCGTCGACTCGGCGAAGCGGCGCGCGGTGGCACCGTCGGCCAGCTCGAGCGACACGATGCCCCCGAAGCCGCTCATCTGCGACGCGGCGAGCGCGTGGCCCGGGTGCTCCGGCAGACCGGGGTAGTAGACGCGCGCGACGCGGTCGTGACCGGCGAGGTGCTCGGCCACGGCCTGCGCGTTCGAGCTGTGGCGCTGCATGCGCACCGCGAGCGTCTTGATGCCGCGCGTGGTCAGGTAGGCGTCGAACGGCCCCGAGACCGCACCGGCGGCGAACTGCAGGAACTGCACCTTCTCGGCGAGCTCCGCGTCGGCGAAGGCGAGCGCCCCGCCGACGACGTCGCTGTGGCCGCCGAGGTACTTCGTCGCCGAGTGCACGACGACATCGGCACCGAGCGAGATCGGACGTTGCAGGGCGGGCGACGCGAAGGTGTTGTCGACGACGACGATCGCGCCGGCCGCGTGGCCCAGGCGCGCCAGACCCGCGATGTCGGTGATGCGCAGCATCGGGTTGCTGGGGGTCTCGACCCAGACCATCTTCGGCGCGCGTTCCTCGATCGCCGCGGCGACGGCATCCAGGTCGCTCATGTCGACGACGCGCAGCTTCACGCCCCACGGGCCGAGCACGCGGGCGAGGAGGCGGTACGTTCCGCCGTACACGTCGTTGCCGAGGAGAACCTCGTCGCCGGGGACCAGGGCTGCGCGCAGCAGGGCGTCTTCGCCGGCGAGACCCGAGGCGAACGACAGCGCCCGGGCACCTCCCTCGAGGGCGGCGATCTGCGTCTCGAGCGCCGTCCGGGTGGGGTTACCGCTGCGGCCGTACTCGTATCCGCCGCGGAGGCCGCCGATGCCGTCTTGCGCGTAGGTCGTCGAGACGTGGATCGGCGGGATGACCGCCCCGGTGGTCTCGTCGAAGGCCTGGCCCGCGTGGACGGCGAGGCTGTCGAAGCCGCGGGCGGCGTCGTGGGTGCTCATGCGGAGTGCTCCTCGGAGGGGGTGGGAATGAGGGATGCCGTGGGCTCGACGTCGTAGCCGCGCGCGCGCATCCAGTCGTCGTCGAAGATCTTGCTGAGGTAGCCGCGTCCGTGATCCGGCAGCACGACGACCATGACCGCGTCGGCGGGGAGATCGCGGGCGACGCGAAGAGCGCCGACGACGGCCATGCCACTCGATCCCCCGACGAGCAGACCCTCCTCGCGGGCGAGGCGGCGGGTCATGGCGAACGACTCGGCGTCGGACACGCGCTCGTAGGCGTCGACGACGGTCGGGTCGAAAGCGGGCGGCCAGAAGTCCTCGCCGACGCCCTCGACGTCGTACCCGTGAATGTCGCCCCCCGAGTAGATCGAGCCGACGGGGTCGACACCGATGATGCGCACGGCGCCTCCGGCGACCTCGCGAAGGTACCGGCCGGTGCCGCTAATCGTGCCACCGGTCCCGACGCCGGCCACGAAGTGCGTCAGCTGCCCATCGGTGTCGCGCCAGATCTCGGGCCCGGTGGTCTCGTAGTGGCTGCGGGGCCCGTTCGGGTTCGCGTACTGGTTGGGCTTGAAGGCGCCGGGGATCTCGCGCACGAGGCGGTCGGACACGCTGTAGTAGGAGTTCGGGTCGTCGGGCTCGACGTTGGTCGGGGTCACCACGACCTCGGCCCCGTACGCCCGCAGGACCGCACGCTTGTCCTCGGCGACCTTGTCGGGGACGACGAACACGCACCGGTACCCGCGCTGCTGGGCCACGAGCGCGAGACCCACGCCGGTGTTGCCGCTGGTCGGCTCGACGATCACGCCACCCGGCTTCAGGTGTCCGTCACGCTCGGCGGCGTCGATGATGTTGGCGGCGATCCGGTCTTTCGCCGAACCACCGGGGTTGACGTACTCGATCTTCGCGAGGACCGTGGCGGCGATGCCGTCGGTGACGCGGGTGAGACGGACGAGGGGGGTGTTGCCGACGAGGTCGGCGACGCTCTGGGCGTAACGCACGGTGGCATCCTGAGGGGTTTGTGCGCCCATACGGGCGCGGCTGACGGGGTCGTCGAAAGAGAACGCGGAGAGGCGTTCAGCGACAACAGCGACAGGTCAGCACGCCGCCAGCATACCCGACGCCGACGATGCTCACGCGACAGCGCCCAGGAACTCCTCGAAGCTCTGCGCCGGCCGACCCGTGACCCGCTCGACATCGCTCGAGACGCCGGCCAGGTCGCCGCTCGCGATGGCGGTGTAGGTGCTCACCCACGCGTCGACCTGCCAGCGGGGAGCGCCGAACGCCGCGCGCGAGGCGTAGGCCTCGTCAACCGTCTCGTCGAGGAAGCGCACGGGGTGGCCGCGGACGGCCGAGATCTTCTCGGCCACCTCGGCCATGGTCAGGGCTTCGGGGCCGGTCAGGTCGTATGCGGTGTCGGCGTGCGCGGTGGGATCGAGCAGGACCGACACGGCCGTCGCCGCGACGTCGGAGCGCGAGACCAGCGAGCACCGCCCGTCGCCCGCGGGGCCCCGGATGACACCGTCGTCGCCCGCGAAGAGCTCCATCATGTCCATGTAGAAGTTGTCGCGCAGGAACGTCCACCGCATGCCCGAGGCGCGGATGATCTCCTCGGTCGCCGCGTGATCACGGCCCAGAGTGAACACGGCGTCCGGAGCGGCCGCGAGGAACGACGTGTAGACGATCGAGCGGACGCCCGCCGCGGCGGCGGCCTCGACGAACTCGCGGTGGTGCTCGACGCGGTCGGCCGTCTCGGAGGCCGAGACCATGAAGAGCGTCTCGACGCCGCTCAGCGCCGCGCGAGCGGCATCCGTGTCCGAGTACCGGGCCACGTGCACCTCGGCGCCCTCGAGCGCCGGAGCACGCGAGGCGTCGCGCACCAGAAGACGCTGCGGGATGCCGCGGGCGGCGAGATCGCGGGCGACACGGCCACCGACGGCTCCGGTGGAGCCGGTGACGGCGATGACGGGCGGCGTGGGCATTCGGCCTCCGGGGTCTGGGAGCGGTGCTTCTAGCGTATTGCGCCGTCCCTTTGCCGGGGCCGAGAAGATGTTCAGGAGGCGGGCGCCACCAGCCGGCCGACACGGACCCGTACGGTCGCCGCCGCTGCCGCTTCGTCGGTGCCGCGCACCGCAGCGGCGACCGCGGAAGCGACCGCGACCGAGTCGTCCTGGGTCGAGACGCCGATGCAGACGGTGATCGAACGTGCACCGTCGACGTCGTCGACCGCCGCGAGGGATCCTTCGGTGTCGACGGCGCGCTCGACGGCGCGGGCGACGAGCGGGCGTGCCGAGTACATCTCCCGCACCCCCTCGGTGGCGGTGACGGCGAGGTCGATGCGCGGCGCGAGGGCAGCGGTGGTCAGCTCGGTCATTGGTCTTCCTCTCCGTCGACGTGGACGTCGCCCACGGTGACGTCC
>NZ_JARHXC010000078.1:0-34744 GCF_029222405.1 Microbacterium sp. Kw_RZR3
CCCGCGCGGCCCCGCCGCCGCGCGAGGGGCGCGGCGGCGAAGGACGCGTCGACGGTCATGTCAGCGATTCTCGTCGCTCACCGGGCGTCGAGCGCGCGATTGAGCTCGAACACGTTCACGCGCGGGTCACCGAGGTACCCGAGATCGCGCGGCAGCGTGTGCTGCGCCACCAGCGCCTCGACCTCCGACGACGGGATGCCGCGAGCCTCCGCCACGCGGGCGACCTGACGCTCGGCGTTCTCGACCGAGATGTCGGGATCGAGCCCCGAGCCCGAGGCGGTGACGGCGTCGGCGGGGACCGACCCCGCACCGTTGAGGTCCCGGAAGTCCGACTGCCCCTGCTGGATCGAGGCGATGAGGTCGGGGTTCTCGGGGCCGAGGTTCGAGCCGGTCGAGGCGGCGCCGTCGTACGAGGCGGCGGAGGGACGCGACTGGAAGTACTGCGGCAGCGCCTGGCCGTCGGCATCCTGGAACGACTGCCCGATGAGGGTCGAGCCGACCACGGCGCCGTCGGCCGAGCGGACGAGCGAGCCGTTCGCCTGGAACGGGAGCGCGACCTGGCCGATCGCGGTGATGAGCAGCATGTAGCCGATGCCGAGTACGGCGGTGAAGACGAGCATCGCGCGGACGGCGACGCCGGCGGTACGCAGGGTGGTGCGCATGACGGGGCCTTTCA
This sequence comes from Microbacterium sp. Kw_RZR3, assembly GCF_029222405.1. Lineage (NCBI taxonomy): Bacteria > Bacillati > Actinomycetota > Actinomycetes > Micrococcales > Microbacteriaceae > Microbacterium > Microbacterium sp. Kw_RZR3. The sequence goes on from NZ_JARHXC010000078.1 coordinate 677, forward strand.
GAAGCCGGGGAGCAGGCTCACGACGAGGTCGATGAGCTTGATGCCGATGAAGGGGACGAGGACGCCGCCGAGCCCGTACACGAGCAGGTTGCGGCTGAGGATGCTCGACGCGCTCGCCGCGCGGTACTTCACTCCGCGCAGGGCGAGGGGGATGAGCACGATGATGACGATCGCGTTGAAGATGATCGCGCTGAGCACCGCGGATGCCGGAGACGACAACTGCATGACGTTGAGCACCGCGAGGCCCGGGAACACCCCCATGAACATCGCTGGGATGATCGCGAAGTACTTCGCGATGTCGTTCGCGAGCGAGAACGTCGTGAGGGCTCCGCGGGTGATGAGCAGCTGCTTGCCGATCCGCACGATGTCGATGAGCTTCGTCGGGTCGCTGTCGAGGTCGACCATGTTGCCGGCCTCCTTCGCGGCCGAGGTGCCCGTGTTCATCGCCACGCCCACGTCGGCCTGCGCCAGGGCGGGGGCGTCGTTCGTGCCATCGCCGGTCATGGCGACGAGGTTGCCGCCCTCCTGCTCGCGCTGGATGAGGGCGAGCTTGTCTTCGGGAGTGGCCTCGGCGAGGAAGTCGTCGACCCCCGCCTCGGCCGCGATCGCCTTCGCCGTGAGCGGGTTGTCGCCCGTGATCATCACGGTGCGGATGCCCATCGCGCGAAGCTCGCCGAAGCGCTCGCGGAGGCCGTCCTTGACGACGTCCTTGAGGTGGATGACGCCGAGCACCCGGCCGGTGCCGCCCGAAGCGGAGGTGGCTGAGCCTGTCGAAGTCACCGGGGGTTGCGTGGGTCCGGTCCCTTCGACAGGCTCAGGGACCTCGGTCGCGTGCTCAGCGGCCTCGGTCGCGGCGGCAGCGACCCGGGCGGCGACCGAGGTGGCTGAGCTCGTCGAAGCCACCGGGCCCCTCTCGGGAGTCCACGTCGCCACCACCAGAGGCGTGCCGCCCGACTGGGCGATGGCATCCGTCTCGCTCTGCAGCTGCGCGCGCAGCGCCTCGGGAACGGGGGATCCGGATGCCGCGAGCCACGCCACCACGGCAGCCGCCGCGCCCTTGCGCACCTGCGTGCCGTCGGCGAGGTCCAGGCCCGACATGCGGGTCTGCGCCGTGAAGGGCACGGGCTCGGCTCCGCGGGGCATCTCGGCGACGATACCCTGCGCGGCGGCGAGCTCGACGACCGAGACGCCCTCGGGCGTCGGGTCGGCCTGCGACGAGAGCGAGGCGTACTCGGCGAGCAGCGGCCCGCCGACGCCGTCGAGCGGCACGAAGGCCGACGCGCGCCGGTTTCCGTACGTGATCGTTCCGGTCTTGTCGAGCAGCAGCGTCGTGACGTCTCCGGCGGCCTCGACCGCGCGGCCCGACATGGCCAGCACGTTGCGCTGCACGAGACGGTCCATGCCCGCGATGCCGATCGCGCTCAGCAGCGCGCCGATCGTCGTGGGGATGAGGCACACGAGCAGCGCCACGAGCACGGGGATCGACACCGGCGACGCGGCGTACGACGCGATCGGGTTCAGCACGAGCACCACGACGACGAACACGATCGACAGGCTCGCGAGCAGGATGTTCAGCGCGATCTCGTTCGGCGTGCGCTGGCGCGAGGCGCCCTCGACGAGCGCGATCATGCGGTCGACGAAGGTCTCGCCGGGCTTCGAGGTGATTCTCACGACGATCCGGTCGCTCAGCACGCGGGTGCCGCCGGTCACCGCGCTGCGATCACCGCCCGACTCGCGCACGACCGGGGCGGACTCTCCGGTGATCGCCGATTCGTCGACGGTCGCGATGCCGTTGACGATGTCGCCGTCGCCGGGGATGAGCTCTCCGGTCTCGACGAGCACGATGTCGCCGACGCGGAGGTCGCCCGAGGGGACGTCCTCGGTGGCGGCCCCGGATGCCGCGGGGTCGGCCTTCTCGTCATACGAGACGACCCGGCGGGCCGAGGTGGTCGTGCGCGTCTTACGCAGCGTGGCCGCCTGGGCCTTGCCGCGCCCCTCGGCGACCGACTCGGCGATGTTCGCGAAGAACACCGTGAGCCACAGCCAGACGGCGATGCCCCAGGTGAACCCGAAGGGCAGGGCGTCGGTCGCTGAGCCTGTCGAAGCGTCCCCCAGGAACGGCTCGGCAAGAGCGATGAGGGTGGTCAGCGCCGCCCCCACCCACACGAGGAACATCACGGGGTTGCGCCACTGCGCGGCGGGGTTGAGCTTCTTCGCGGCGCCCGGGAGGGCGGCGACGATCTGCGCGGCGCTGAACGCGCGGCGCGGGGCATTGGCCGGGGCGCCGGACCCTTCGACAGGCTCAGGGGCCGGCTGCGACGCAGGGGAGGAGGTCAACGTGGACATCAGCGGACAAGTCCTTCGGCGAGGGGCCCCAGGGTGAGGACCGGGAAGTAGGTGAGCGCGGTGACGATCACCGCGACGCCGGCGAGCAGGCCCGCGAACTGCGGGCGGTGCGTCGGCAGGGTTCCGGCGGTGGCGGGCACGGCATCCTGAGCCGCGAGAGAACCGGCCAGGGCCAGCACGAACACGATCGGCAGGAAGCGTCCGAGCAGCATCGCGACAGCGAGGGCCGTGTTGAACCACGGGGTGTTCGCGGTGAGTCCCGCGAACGCCGAGCCGTTGTTGTTCGCCGCCGAGGTGAAGGCGTAGAGCACCTCGCTGAACCCGTGCACGCCCGGGTTGAGGATCGAGGTGTTCTCGACGTCTTCGCGGATGCCCGGCAGGGCGAAGCTCAGCGCCGTCCCGGCGAGCACGAGCGTCGGCGTGACGAGGATGTACAGGCTCGCGAGCTTGATCTCGCGCGGCCCGATCTTCTTGCCGAGGTACTCGGGCGTCCGGCCGATCAGCAGACCGCCGACGAACACCGCGATCACGGCGAGGATCAGCATCCCGTACAGCCCGGAGCCGACGCCGCCGGGCGCGATCTCGCCGAGCATCATGTTGATCATCGGCATCATGCCGCCGAGTGCCGTGTAGCTGTCGTGCATCGAGTTGACCGCACCCGTCGAGGTGAGCGTGCTGGTGGTTCCGAACAGCGTCGACCCGAAGATGCCGAACCGCACCTCCTTGCCCTCCATCGCGCCGCCCGCGAGGGTCGGTGCCGTGCCCGCGGCGGCGAGCTCCGCCCAGGTGAGGAGAGCGGTGGATGCCACGAAGATCGCGGCCATGACGCCCAGGATCGTGTAGCCCTGACGGTCGTCGCCGACGATGCGACCGAACGCGCGGGGGAGCGAGAACGGGATCACGAGCATGAGGAAGATCTCGAGAAGGTTCGTCCACGGCGTCGGGTTCTCGAACGGGTGCGCGGAGTTCGCGTTGAAGATGCCGCCACCGTTCGTGCCGAGGAGCTTGATCGCCTCCTGGGATGCCACCGGCCCGCCCGGGATCGACTGTGCCGCGCCCGTGAGGGTCGTGGCATCCGTGAATCCGTTGAGGTTCTGGATGACGCCGCCCGCGAGCAGCACGATGGCCGCGACGATCGAGAACGGCAGCAGCAGCCGGTAGGTGCCGCGGACAAGGTCGACCCAGAAGTTGCCGATCACGCCGCTGCGGCGATACGCGAAGCCGCGCACGAGGGTGACGGCGACGGCGATGCCGACCGCGGCCGACACGAAGTTCTGCACGGTCAGGGCCGCGAACTGCGCGGTGTAGCCGAGCGTCGACTCTCCGCCGTACGACTGCCAGTTGGTGTTGGTGACGAACGAGACGGCCGTGTTGAACGACAGCGCTTCGCCCGGGGCGTCGAGGCCCAGCGAGAACGGCAGCACCGCCTGCAGGCGCATGATCGCGTAGACGAAGACGACGCCGACGAACGAGAACAGCAGCACCGAGCGCAGGTAGGCCTGCCAGGTCTGGGCGCTCTTCGGGTCGACGCCGATCAGGCGGTAGGTGCCGCGCTCGATCGCGAGGTCGTGCTGGCCGGTGTAGATGCGGGCGATGTAGTCGCCGAGGGGGCGGTACGCGAGGCCGAGGGCGACGACGAGCGTGAGGCTGGTGAGGAGAATTGACATGTCAGAACTTCTCCGGCCGGACGAGCGCGACCACGAGGTAGACCACGGCGGCGACGGCGAGCACGGCGGCCAAGATCGAGAAGAAGATCACGACCGGTCCCCTCCGCGTCCTGCGGGGCGGGTGGACGAGGGGCGGACCTCGGGGCCCAGCTTCTCGACCCCCTTGGCGACGAGGGCGACGAGCGCGAACAGCGCGACGGTCGCGACGAGGAAGACGGCATCGAGCACGACGACTCCAGGTTCGGGGGTGTCCGCGGCGGACCGCGGGCGCCGCGGGGCGGCACGTCTGTCGATCCAACGCGCCGGGGGCCCGGCATCCGGGCGTCCTAACGGTTTCCCTACGGGTCGGTGACCGACGCATACGGCGTGCTTACGCGGGCGACGCCGGTGCCGGGCTCCGGAGCTGAGCCCGATCTTCTGCGGGAGGCCGCCGCGGGGCGGCCGGTGGGGCGGATTTCTCCGGAGCGCGGCACATCTCGTTGACGCAAGATGGAGGCATGAGCGCCTCCGACGATTCCGGCATCCGGGTCACGGCTTCGCTCGTGATCCCCGCGTCCGAGCTGTCGTGGCGGTTCTCACGATCGTCCGGCCCGGGCGGGCAGGGCGTGAACACCACCGATTCGCGCGTGGAGCTGATGTGGGATGCCAGGGCCTCGACGGTTCTGTCACCGGTCCAGCGCGAGCGGCTCATCGAGCGCCTCGGGAACCGGCTCGTCGACGGGGTGCTGACGATCGCGGCGTCGGAGCACCGCCATCAGCTGCGAAACCGCGAGGCCGCGCGCGAGCGCCTCGCCGCGCTCGTCGCGGACGCCGTGCGCGCTCCGGCGCCGCCACGTCGCGCGACGAAGCCGACACGCGGGTCGGCCGAGCGCCGCCTGCGCGCGAAGCAGCGCCGCACCGACGTCAAGAGGATGCGCCGGCGCCCGACCGATTGATCCTATTTCGTACTACACTGATGTAGTACGAAAAGAGAACAGGGGCGGCCGGTGCGAGTACGCGTGCATGAGCGAGTCACGCTCCGGCATCCTGAGGTCACAGAGGACGACGTGCGGACGGCGTTCGAGTCATCGCTCCGGGTGAGGGCGCGAGACACGCACCCCGTCCACTGGGTGGGCGTCGGAACCGACGCCGCTGGTCGGCTGATCGAATACATCGCGGTCGAGGATGAGCCGGACGGGTGGCTGATCTTCCACGCGATGCCGGCCACCAAGAGCGTTCTGAAGGAAGTCGGATTGGGGAGATAACGCGTGAAGAAGTACACCGATGTGAACGGCGTCCCGTTCACCGATGACGACATCGAGGCGTGGGCCGCTGAAGCCGAGTCCGAGAAGGGCTACACCGGAGGGCACCTCGGCCCGTCGCAGCCCGGTCGGCCCGTCAGCGTCGGCGCGAAGGCCCGCCCGTTCACTCTCCGGCTGGACGCGGCGCGTCGGGCGAAGCTCGACGAGGTCGCGCACGATCGTCACACGACGCCGTCGCAGCTCATGCGGGACTTGATCGACGCTCTCTGACTTTCACGCCGAGTCGCCCTCGGCGCGCCGCCGCCGCACCTGCTCCTCGAGGTCGGCGAGGCGCATCTCGCGCTCGAGGTCGGCGATCTGCTGCTCGGTGCTCCGCGAGTCGTACGTGCGCGGAGCGGGTGCGGGCTCGGCATCCTTCTGCCACCGCCGCGGGTCGCCGAAAGACATCGGCGTCGAGCGCTGCTCGTACTCGCGCCCGATCGTGAACCACAGGATCGACCCGATCAGCGGCAGCAGCACGATGAAGAACACCCAGACGAACTTCGGCATGTGCTTGACCTGGTCGTCGCGGCGCGTGATGGCGTCGATCAGGGCGATGACCATGACGGCGAGGGTCAGCAGGGCGAGGATCGGCATGGCATCCACCCTGCCCCAGACATGCTGTCGCGTCTACCGCCTGCGACGGCGGCGCGACGAGGCGGCCCGAACTCCTGACTTTCTGCGCGCGGAACTCGCCGTTGTGGCCTGCATGCCGCTGCGGTCGTCGTTTCTCAGGAGTTTCGCCCGTCCCGTCGCGTCGCATCGCATCGCGGCCCTCGCCGCCCCCGGCCTCAGGATGCCGAGCCGCCAGGCCCCTTCCGCACGCGGTGCGCCGGCACCTCGGCAACCGGCTGCCCACCGCGCTGCTGGCCCGGGAGGGGCCGAGAGCGGCGGCCGTAGATGACCTCGGACGAGTCGAGCAGCCAGGGCACGAGCGTGATCGAGACGCCGTGCACGAGCATGAGCTGCTGCGCCAGTCGCCGGGAGCGGCGGTTGTGGAGGATCGACTCCCACCAGTGCCCCACGATGAACTGCGGCAGGTACACCGTCACGACCGAGGAGCCGTGCTTCTCGCGGTACGACTTGATGAAGCTCGACACGGGCGACGTGTAGGTGCGGTACGGTGACTCGATGATGACGAGCGGAATCGGCATGTCGTGCTCGGCCCATTCGCGCTGCAGGCTCGCCGCTTCCTCGTCGGTGATCGCGACGTGCACCGCGAGCGTCTTGTCGTGCTTGGCCGCGAGGGCGTAGTCGATCGCCTTCATGACGGGCTTCTGCAGCCGGTTGACGAGCACGATCGCCACGTCGCCGGATGCACCGAAGTGCACCGTGTCGTCCATCTGGATCTCGTGCTCGACGTCGCGGTAGTACCGGTTCACGCCGACCATCAGCACCGCGAGGATCGGGATGGCGATGAACACCAGCCAGGCGCCGTGCGTGAACTTGGTGATCGTGACGATCAGCAGCACGAGCACGGTCATGCCGGCGCCCACGGAGTTGATCCACAGGCCCGAGATCGCCGAGCGGCGCTCGATCGCCGCGGACTGTTGCTTCGCGGCCTCGGGCGGCAGGTTCTTCAGCCCGCGCAGCGCCCGGCGCCAGTGCTTGACCATGCCGAGCTGACCGAGCGAGAACGACACGAAGACGCCGATGATGTAGAGCTGGATCAGCGTCGTGAGGTTGGCCTGGTAGACGATCAGCACGCCGATGGCGACGATGCCGAGGATGATCATGCCGTTCGAGTAGACGAGCCGGTCGCCGCGGGTGTTGAGAGCCTTCGGGGCGTATCCGTCGCGCGCGAGCACGGCGCCGAGCAGCGGGAAGCCGTTGAAAGCGGTGTTGGCCGCGAGCAGGAGCACGCACGCGGTCGCGGCTTGGATGATGAAGAACGGGATGCTGCCCATGCCGAACGTGGCGGCGGCGACCTGCGCCATGAGGCTGGGCTGCGGGTTGTTCGCGCAGTCGAAGCCGATGAGGTGACACGGGTTCTCGGCGTAGTGCACGTTCGAGATGAGCGCGAGGAGCGTCAGGCCCGTGAACAGGACGATGGCGATCCCGCCCATCATCGTGAGCGTCGTCTGGGCGTTGCGGATCTTCGGCATCCGGAAGGCGGGCACGCCGTTCGACACCGCTTCCACGCCGGTCAGGGCCGAACAGCCGCTCGAGAACGCCCGCAGGACGAGCAGGATCAGGGCCGCCTGCGTGAGCGATTCCGCCTGGACGGCGTACTGAGCGCTCTCCGCGACCGGGGCGTTGCCCAGCAGGGTCCGGCCGAGGCCGACGACGATCATGATGCCGACCGAGCCGATGAACAGGTACGTCGGGATCGCGAAGACGCTCGACGCTTCACGCACGCCGCGCAGGTTGACGATGACGATGAGGATCACGAAGCCGACGGCGATCTCGACGCGGAACGGGTTCAGTTCCGGCAACGCCGAGATGATGTTGTCGACCCCGGATGCCACCGACACGGCGACCGTGAGCACGTAGTCCACGAGGAGCGCGGCGGCGACCACGACCCCGGGGATCTCGCCGAGGTTCTTGCTCGCGACCTCGTAGTCACCGCCACCGGAGGGGTACGCCTTGATGAGCTGCCGGTAGCTCAGCACCACCACGATGAGCAGCACGACGACGGCAACGGCGACCCACGGGCTGAGCGTCAGGAGCGCCGTTCCGCCGATGAGGAGGATCATCAGCAGCTCCTGCGGGGCGTAGGCCACGGAGGAGAGGGCGTCGGAGGCGAAGATCGGCAGCGCCATCTTCTTGGGCAGAAGCTGCTCGTCGAGTTTTTCCGACGTCAGAGGCTCGCCGATGAGGATGCGCTTGGCCATCGGCGTCTCCACGCCGGGCTCGCGACTTTCTTCAGTCACGGCGCGCGACATTACGCGTACTGGACGCTGTGCGCAATCTGACGCGCAGCCGTTCACGGCATGGTCGCCAGACCGTGATGATGGAAGATTCCGGATGCCGAGCCCCGAGGCCCCATCGCGGAAAGCTCAGCGGCCTGTCGCCGCCTCGGCGACGAACGCCGCGATCGCGTCGGCGCCGGCGTGGTCGTCCGCGCTGACGGTCACGACCGCGTCGCCCGCGAACACGATCAGCTGGCCGTAGGCGCCGTGCAGTCGCCACGCGGCGCCCGGCCCCTCCCAGCCCGCGAGCGCGTACCGGCGGTACCCGTCGCCGGTGCTCCCCGTGTCGACCCAGCCCGCGTGCATGGCATCCACGATCCCCATCGAGACCAGTCGCCGCCCGTCCCAGACGCCCCGGTCGCGGATCAAAAGGCCCAGGCGTGCCATCTCCTCCGTGCGAAGCGACAGGCCCTCGCCGCCGAGCACCCGGCCGTTCGGGCAGCGGTCCCAGACGATGTCGTCGAGGCCGAGGGGCGAGAAGAGGCGAGGCCGTAGGTACTCCTCGATGTCGCCGACGCGCTCCGAGAGCACGGACATCGCGGTGTAGGTGCTGGCGTTGGAGTACTGGAAGACGCGCCCCCGCGAGGGACGCGACAGGAACTCCGCCGCGAGGTCGGGCCAGTCGCTCATCAGGGTCGGCGACCAGGGGAAGTCGATGCCGCTCGTCATCGTGAGCAAGCGCCGGAGCGTCACATCCCGTTCCCGCGCGGGCTCGATCGGCTCGTCGAGCGACACCAGGCCCTCGTCGGCGGCGATGCCGGCCGCGAGGACGCTCACGGCTTTCGCGACGGAGTGGATCTCTTCGCGCACGTCGGGGGTCCAGCGGTGCTCGGCGACATCGTCGCCCACGCGGACGTGCAGGCCGTGAGCGGCGAACGCGGTCTCGTCGATGCGCCGGACGAGCTCGTCGCGAAGAGCCTCGGCGTGCGTCATCCCTCCAGGCTACGAGGGGATGCGGCTGCGGGGCATCTCGCGGGCGCGGGTGGCTGTGCGTCCCGGCGAAGGTGAGTGGACGAGAGCAGAAGGGGGCCGCAACGAGAGGCCGGCCACCCCGTGCGGGCGGCCGGCCTCGAGCGTCCTCTCGGGTTATCAGGGCGCGACGACGGGCCGATCGACAGGTGACAGCTCGATCGGGTGGGATGCCGCGCGCGCCGGGCTGCCCAAGCGTCGCTGGACGATCAGACCGATGGCAGCGCAGACGGCCGCGGCGAACACGGTCAGGATCAGCGGGAGGCGACTCGCGGGATCGGCGGCGAGGGCCACCGCGACCGCGGCCAGGATGCCGAGAACGACCCAGGCCATCCACTTCCCCGCGCCCTGCTGCGTGTGCGATCGGAGGAACGTCAACGAGATGACCGAGTAGGTCAGCACTCCGCCTGCTCCGGTGATGGAGATGAGCAGCGAGATGACGTCGGCGGCGGGGAGAAGGAAGTTGAGCAGCAGGCACAGGCCTGCGGCGACGGCAATCGCGCCGGCGGCCCAGCGGGGCGCCCCCGAGCGTGAGACCACTGCGAGACGCGCGGGCATCTCTCGGCGCACTGCCGCGGCGTACAGCAGGCGCGACGTGGTGTAGAGGCTGCTGTTGGCCAGCGAAAGGATCGACGTGGCGACGACCACCTGGATCGCGGCGGCCAGCACCGGCATGTTCAGGGCGGTGAACACTGCCGGGTAGGAGCCCTTCGCGAGTGCGTCACTCGTGGAAGGGATGATCGTGATGATGATGATGGTCGAACCGACGTAGAAGAGAACGATGCGGGCGACGACGGAGCGGATCGCGCGGGCGATCGCCTTCTGCGGGTCGCGGGCCTCGGCCGCGACGGTGGCGACGTTCTCCGTCCCCATGTAGGAGAAGAGGACGGTCACGGCCGTCAGGAGGACGGGCAGCCATCCCGCGGGCGCGAAGTCCGCCCAGTTCGTCAGGCCCGGCGACGTGTAGCCGGGGAGCCACCCGAAGACGGCTGCCGCACCGATGACGAGGAACACGGCGACGGCGATGACCTTGATGATCGCCATCCAATACTCGATTTCAGCGAAGACGCGGACGGGAAGGAGGTTCAGTCCGCCGAGCGCGACGAGGGCGAGGAAGCTCCACGCCCATGCCGGTACCCCCGGCGCGAAGCCGTTCATGATCATCCCGATCGCCGAACACTCGAGGGCGATGAGGATGACGCCGGAGTACACCGCGACGTAGCCGGTCATCACTCCTGCCCAGGGGCCGAAGCGGCGTGCCGCGTAGGTGGTGTAGGAGCCGGGGTCGGGCTGCTCGGCAGCAAGGCGGCCGAGCATCCGCATGATGAGCACCAGAACGAGGCCGATGCCCAGGTAACTGAGCATGACGGCGGGGCCGGCCTGCTGGACCACGAGGCCGCTGCCGAGGAACAGGCCGGTACCGATGGTGCCGCCGATGGCGATCATCGCGATGTGGCGGTTGCCGAGGGTGTTGTGGAGCCGATGCGGCTCGATGTGCGTCTGCATGTGCGGTCCTGTCTTGTCGGGTTCGGGGTTCAGATGAGGGTGGCGTCGAGATGACGCTGTTTCTCCCACGCCGCGCGGATCGGATGGGTGTCGTAAACGATGTGGAGGTGCGTGATGCGGCCGGTCTCGTCGAGCTCGGCGATATCGACGGCCGTGAAGGGGGCGGGGGTGCCGTCGGCGAGGGTCCAGGCGAAGTCGAACCAGAACGCCACGGTCGGACGTGCCCCATCGATGTGCTGGAGCGTCTGGCGCAGGGCGAGCACCGACTCGGCGGTGTCGGCGAACAGCACCGGGTAGAACTCGCGCGCCGGCAGGTCGCCGTACAGCGGCGAGCTGACGATGCCGTCAGCCGCGAAGAGGGCGAGGACCGCCTCGAGATCGGCGGATGCGAGGGCGGTGAGGTAGCTGTCGACGAGGCAGCTGATGGTCGATCGAGAAAGAGGCATCGATTCGCTCCTGGAGAGTGCCGCCGAGGTGTCAGCGGAGGAGGGCTCGGGACGCAGCGCCCGTTATGGAACATCGTTCATTTTGTATTGAACAATAGTCAATATAATTTCGACGTTGTTACGACTGCGTGACGACGTCGTCGGGGTTGGCCGGTTGGCTCACGTTTCACCGTGAACAAGCGCTCGGCATGCCGACATGCCCGCAAGTGCCCCGAGGGATTGGTCTCTCTGAGCCTGTAGTCGTAAAGTGTTTAACAGTGTTCAACCCGTCGGAAGCGATACTGTCTCCATGAGCTCGCCCCTGATCCACAACTCCCTCAACGCGCAGTTGCCGACCGTTGACCGCGGTGAAGGCGTGTGGCTCTGGGATGCCGAGGGCGCCCGCTACCTCGACGGCTGTTCTGGGGCGGTCGTCACGGCCATCGGTCATGCGCACCCGGCGGTCCTGTCCGCCATCGCCGATCAGGCCAGCCGGGTCGCCTTCACGCACCGGGGGGCTTTCACGAACGCTCCCCTCGTCGAGCTGGCGGACCGGGTGGCTGCTCTCACCGGTTACGCCGGAGTGTGGTTCGTCAACTCCGGATCGGAGGCCGTCGAAGCGGCGATGCAGTTCGCCCTGCAGTACTTCCGAGAGCTCGGCGCACCGCAGCGGACGGTGTTCCTCTCTGCGCGCCGCGGGTACCACGGCAACACTCTGGGCGCCCTGTCGGCCTCCGGACACGCTCGTCGGCGCGCCGTCGAGGGGATCGCTCTCGACATCCCCGCCCTTCCCACCCCGTACGCCTTCGCCGACCAAGGCGAGCTGACCGAGGACGAGTACTGCGCGCAACTGCTCGCCGAAGCCCGACTGGTCTTCGAGCGCCACGCGAACACCCTCGCGGGTATCCTCGTCGAGCCCATCGGCGGTGCCACCCTCGCCGCGACCACACCCCCGCGCGGATACCTGCTCGGGCTCAAGGCTCTCTGCGACGAGTTCGGCGCGCTCTTCATCGCCGACGAGGTCATGTCCGGGCTCGGTCGTACCGGTGACGTGCTGGCCACGTTCCAGGACGGTGTCCGTGCCGATCTTGTGGCGATCGGCAAAGCGCTCGGAGCCGGGTACACCCCCATTGCGGCGACCCTCGTCGACGCGCGGATCCTCCGCGCGATCGAGAACGGGAGCGGTCGCGTTCTGGGCGGGCACACCTACGGGGGTAACCCGTTGTCTGCGGCCGTCGCCGTCGCCGTCCTCGAGGTGTTCCGCACCGAGTGCCTGGTCGCCCGCGCCGAGATGATGGGCGCCGCCCTGGCCGAGGGTCTGCGCGACCTCGCCGAGAAGCATCCTTTGATCGCCGACACTCGCGGGCGAGGCATGCTCCGCGGCGTGGAGTTCTCGGACCGAGACGCCGCTTCGCGTCCGCAAGGCGAGCTGGCGGGACGCGTCTTCGCGGCCGCGGTGGCGGAGGGGCTCCTGCTCTATCCCACCACCGGCGGGTACAACGATGCCGTCCTCGTCGCCCCGCCGTTGACCATCACCCCGGAGGAACTCGTCGATCTCCTCGACCGTTTCGACCGCGCCCTGAGTCGTGTGGAACTCGAGCTCGAGGGCGACGCCGACGGAGTCGTGCCGGAGGCGAGCGGCTCGTCGAGCACGGTTCCCACCGCGATCGGCGACGACATCACGGCGTGGCCGCCGGTGTGATCGGCAGCGTCGATATCATCGAAACATGAGTGGGGACGGTGCCGACAGGCCCACGTCTCGGGCCCTGACCACCCCCGATGAGATCGTCACCGCGGCGCTCGAGATCATCGACCGTGCCGGCATCGGTGCCCTGACCATGCGCCGTCTCAGTTCGGAGCTGGGGGTCTTCCCGGCATCCTTGTACTGGCACGTCGGCAACCGGTCGCAGCTTCTCGGACTCGTCTGCGAACGAGTCCTCTCCCAGATCGAGCTCCCCTCTCAAGACCTGCCCTGGCGAGACTGGCTCTTCACCTTCGGGCTGCGTACGCGGCAAGTGATCGGAAGCCACCCGCGATTCGCCGCGTACTTCGTGAGCAACATCCAGACCAGTCAGTCCTCACTCGACCTGGCCGAACACACGATGGCCGCACTCCGGCGCGCGGGTTTCGCCGGCCACGACCTCGTCCGCGCCTACAACGCCGTCATCGGTGCCGTCTTCGGCTGGATCTCCGGCGAGTTCGCCGCGAGTCCCGAAGAGAAAAACGGCAGCGCACGCTCTGCGATCGAAAGCCTCGTGCTCGACGCGGACAGGTACCCGAACCTGCACGATGTCTGGCCTTTTGCCGCCAACCGCGCGTACATGCTGCGGTGGGACTCGGGAGCCGAGTCCCCCCTCGAGCCCAGTTTCGAGACGATGCTCACCTCGCTCCTCGACGGCCTCGCTCGGTCCCTCGAGATCGCCCGGATCGCCGCGGACGTCCGCAACGCGAACCCGCCCCGGTAAGACCATCTGACCGCAACCCGCAACGGGCATCGGGTCACGTCAGTCGCGCGCGAAGTCCCACGAACAACGTCTCGAGGACGACCTCGAACGAGGAGTCCAGAGGATTGTCGCGTCCCGGCGTCCAGCGAAGCATGAAGGCCCGGTCCTCCGCGAGCGGCATCACACGCGACAGTGTCGGAAAGAGCGTGCTGTCTATCGTCCGGAGGTCCTCTGAGAGCGTCTCCTGCCAGCCGTCGTCCCCCTCGGGCGCGGCGGACAGCTCCATCGTCACCCATCCGAGGACGACGCCGAAGAAGACGTTGTAGACCTCGACCAGCTCTGTCGACGAGAACCCGGCACGATCGAGCACCCGGAAGATCCGCTCCGCCAGCGGCACGCCACGATCGGTCGTCAACATCTGTCCCGTCACGATGCCGGCGAAGTGGGGATGCTCGTGCAATGCCGCTCGCATCTTCCTCGCGAGGCCCGCGAGCCAGGCATCCCACTCGGTGCCGTGGTCGTCGCCCACTTCGATGTTGTCGAAGACCAGCGCCGAAACCTCGCCGAGAAGTTGATCCTTCGTCTGAAAGTGCCAGTACAGTGCGCTCGGACGCACGCCCATCGCCGCGGCCAGCGATCGCATCGTCAAGCCCGACAACCCGTCCCGGTCCACGAGCTCCAGCGCAACCGTCAAGACGTGCTGACGGTTCAGTTCCGTGCCCCCTAGCGGGCGGCCGCGCCGAGGTTTCGAGCCGTCCGTCATAAGACCAGTGTTCCTCATCTGCTCCCTGGACCGTGTGGAGCGGCTCTCCGCATCACCCTTCCTGCAATCCCGAGCGATCAGTGCGAGCATCATGGTTGTCTCCCCGTTCGCCCGCCGCTTCTCGCCCGGTGGCCGGACCCGCCTCGGCAATATCGGGCCGATGCGTAACACTGGCGAGATGAAGTCCGCCACGATCTACGACGTCGCGAAGCTCGCGGGCGTCTCGCATCAGACCGTCACGAGATACCTCCAGGGCTTCGCGGGGATGCGCCCGGCCACGCGCGAGCGTGTCAAGTCGGCCTTGGAGGAGCTGGACTATCGCCCCAACTCCGCGGCGCGCATGCTGCGGGCGTCGCGTGTCAACCGAATCGGTGCACTCGCCCATCGACTGCAGGAGCAGGGACCGGCGCGCCTGCTCGCCGGGGTTGCGGCCCAAGCTCGTCGTCGCGGCTTCACTCTCGACATCGCGACCGTCGATAGCGATCCCACCAACATCGACGATGCGCTGTCTGTCGTGCTCGAGCATCGGTTGGCCGGACTCGTTCTCGCGGGCGTCTCGCAGACGGTGATCGATGCGGTGGCGTCCCGGAATCTCGGGATGCCGTGGATCGCCGATGCGGGCACGACCGTCGAGGGTGGAGCCGCCACCGTCAATGATCTGGTGGGTCGACTCGCCGCTGAACACCTCGTGTCGCTGGGACACCGCCGCATCGGGTACGTGGCGGGGCCCGATCTGTGGCAGGCCTCGGGGGAGCGTCGCCACGGATTCGTCGCGACGCTCGAAGCCTCGGGGCTGGAGCCGGCATGGGAGCGAGTCGGCGATTGGTCGGCCGGATCCGGGGCGCGGGCGTGGGCGTCGCTGACCGCCGAGGAGCGCAGGGCGACCGCCGTGGTGGCGGCCAACGACAGCATGGCGTTGGGGGTACTCTCCGCCGCAACCCGCGAGGGGGTTCGCGTACCCGATGACCTGAGCGTGGTCGGCACCGACGACATCTCTGAGGCGCGGTTTCTCACGCCCCCGTTGACCACGGTTGCGATGGACTTCGAGGCGGAGGGCGCTTACCTCCTCGACCAACTCCTCGTGAAGGCTCACGCTCTTCCCGACGACGGGGGCACGTCGCTGGAGCTGCCGAGCCTCGTCATCCGCAACTCCACGACGACGACGCCGATGGGCTGATCGCCCGGGCCTGCGGCGCCACCAAAGGCCGCAGCCCGCGGATGTGAGCGCGCGTGGTGGGGTTCGGCGCACGCGCGCGGGCAAAAATGTTGTCGATCACTTGCGCGCGATCACCGCGTCGCGCTAACGTGTGGTCGCAAAATGTTGTCGACAACATTTGACGAAGGAGTCAAGATGACGGGGTCCCCCACGTTCTCGGGTGTGCTGTTCGGCGCGGCCTACTATGCGGAGTACCAGCCCGACGGTGTGCTTGAGCGTGACCTCGATCTGATGGCGGAGGCCGCTTTCACCGTCATTCGCGTGGGCGAGTCGGTGTGGTCGACCTGGGAGCCCCGTGAAGGGGAGTTCGATCTCGACTGGCTGCAGCCGGTCCTGGACGGCGCGCACGCGCGGGGCATCGGGGTCATCCTCGGCACGCCTACCTACGCCATCCCGCCGTGGCTGCAGAAGCTGCACCCCGAGATCGCTGCAGAGATCTCGACCGGGCACCGCATGGGATGGGGCGCTCGTCAGGAGATGGACCAGGCCCAGCCGGCCTACCGGTTCTACGCCGAGCGAGTGTCTCGCCGCATCCTCGAGCGTTACGCGAGCCACCCGGCGATCATCGGATTCCAGGTTGACAACGAACCAGGCAACGTCCTGCCGCACAACGATTCGACGTTCCAGGCGTTCGTCTCTTGGCTCCGGCGCAAGTACGGCACGGTCGAACGCCTCAACGAGGAATGGGGCCTGGTGTACTGGTCGCACCGCATTCAGGAGTGGGCCGAACTCTGGCGTCCCGACGGCAACCTCATGCCGCAGTACCAACTCGAATGGCGCCGTTTCCAGTCGACGCAGGCGACCGACCTCATCGCCTGGCAAGCCGAGATGGTCCGCGAATACGCCAGCCCCGCGCAGTTCGTGACCACGTGCATCTCGTACATGCGCGACCAGGTCGCCGACGACGAGCTCGCGGCATCCCTCGACGTCGTCGCCGGAAACCCCTATTACAAGATGCAGGACGGTCTCGATGCCCGATTCGAGGTCCCCCGCGAAGACAGATGGTGGCACACCGGAGTGTGGGCGCTTTTCCAGTGGGGCGACCGGGCCTACTCCACCGCGGGAGCTCAATACCTCGTCACCGAGACCAACGCCCAGTCGATCGGTGGGTCGTGGCAGAACCACCCGCCGTATCCGGGGCAGATCAAGCAGGCGGCATTCGCTCTGCTCGCCCGCGGCGGGCGCATGATCGAGTATTGGCACTGGCACACGCTGCACTTCGGGGTCGAAACGTACTGGGGAGGGGTCCTCCCGCACAGCCAGAAGCCGGGTCGGATCTACCGAGAGGTAGCCGAGCTCGGGGCGTCACTGAAAACCCTCGGCGCGGCGCTGGACGGCTATGTTCCCGACGCCGACGCGCTGATCCTGTGGTCGACCGACACCAAATGGTCGTGGAACTTCTATCCCCCGCTCTCGCGATCCGACGGCTCACCCGATCCGGACTCCTACACGCGCATCTTCGACTCGTTCTACCGGGGGGCGTTCGAAGCGGGGCTGCAACTTCGTGTACAGCACGTATCCGACTTCTTGAACCACGATGCCGCCGACCTGGCCCGCAGGTATCCGGTTCTGCTGGCACCCGCTCTGTACGTCGTCGAGACAGCCGTGCTCGACCACCTCGTGGCGTACGCCGAGGCGGGTGGCCACCTCGTCGCGGGCGTGCGGACGGGCTACGGTGATGAGCTCGCCCGGGCGCGCCTGGCGGTGGCCCCCGACCGTATCGGCGAGCCCGGTGGCATCCGATATGACGAGTACAGCAACATCTCGACGATGTCGGTCTCCTCGCACAGAATCGAGCTGGAAGCGGGCTCCGCCGCGACCGAGTGGATCGATCTTCTCGACGTCGATGGAGCCGAGACCGTCGTCTCGTTCGACGACAACGAGCTGGGAGCGCACGCGGCTCTCACCACCCGTCCGCACGGGCGGGGGCGCATCAGCTACCTCGCGACCGTTCCCAACGTGCCCCTCGCCCGCAGTGTCGCCTCCTGGCTCGATGTGCGGACCGCGGCAACGCAATGGAGTGCGCCGCGGACCGTCACGGTGCAGACGGGTCGCGCCGGCTCACGCACGCTCGCTTTCGTCGCGAACTGGACGGGCGAACCGGTCGCTGTCATCCCCCCGGTCGCCGTCCGCGACCTCGAGACCGGCGAGGTCGTGCCCGCCGGCTCCACCCTGCTCCTCGATCCGCGTGCTGCACACGTGTTCGAGGCTTCGACGGATCCGGTCGGGTCCGCCTTCCCCTCCACGGAAAGAATCTGATGAGAAGCAACCGAAAGGCAATGACGCTCGGAGCGTTGACCCTCGTTTCCGCCCTCGCTCTCAGCGGGTGCTCCCCGGCGTCGTCCGGCGCATCGTCCACCGCTCCTGTGAGTCAGGCTGACATCGACAAGGCCATGGACACGCCCACCACGATCACGTTCTGGGCGTGGGCGCCCGACATGCAGAAAGAGGTCGATCTCTTCGAGGCGAAGTACCCGAAGATCAACGTCGAGCTCGTCAACACCAGCAGTGGGACGCAGCAGTACCCGAAGCTGCGTGCCGCCCTGAAGGCGGGCAAGGGTGCCCCCGACGTCGCGCAGGTCGAGTACCAGTACATTCCCTCATTCCGGCAGACCGGGAGCCTGGCCGATCTCACGCCCTACGGCGCGGCCGAAGCGAAGGACGATTTCGTCGACTGGATCTGGAACCAGGTGGCCGACGACAAGGGCGTCTGGGCGGTGCCGCAGGACTCGGGCCCACTCGGCAACCTGTACCGTTCCGACATCTTCGCGCAGGCGGGGGTGAGCGCACCCGAGACGTGGGCCGACTATGCCGCCGCGGCCGCCACCATCAAGGAGAAGACCGGGTCATACATCGCCGACCTGCCGGGGAACGATCCGGGTCAGATGGTGGGCTTCTTCTGGCAGGCCGGAGCGAAGCCGTTCGGGTATGACGGCGACAAGACCGTGAAGATCGACCTGGACTCGCCCGCGACGCAGAAGGTGGTTTCGTTCTGGCAGGATCTGGTGAAGAAAGATCTCGTCGCCACGGATGCCGACTTCAACGACGAGTGGTACCAGGGCCTCGCACAGGGTAAGTACGCCAGCTGGCAGGTGGCCGCCTGGGGGCCGATCTTCCTGCAGGGCACCGCGAAGAACACCAGCGGCAAGTGGACGGCGGCCAAGATTCCGCAGTGGGAGGCCGGACAGGACGTCTCGGGCAACTGGGGTGGTTCGACGACGGCCGTGATGGAGTCCAGCCCGAACAAGATCGCCGCCTACGAGTTCGCGAAGTTCATCAACACCGACAGCGAGGCTGCTCTGACACTCGCCAACGAGCAGTTCCTCTTCCCCACGACCAAGGCCACCCTGAGCGACCCGAAGTTCGTCGACCAGGCGTCGGAGTTCTACGGAGGGCAGAAGGTCAACGAGTTCTTCGCCGGCGTCTCCGACACGGTCGACAAGAACTTCCAGTGGCTGCCGTTCATGGACTTCGTCTACTCGAGCTACAACGAGACGTTGGGCAAGGCCATCAGCGAAAAGGGCGACATGACCGGCGGTCTCGCCGCCTGGGACGCCGCCGTCACCGACTACGCGAAGCAGCAGGGCTTCACGGTCGAGTGACCCCGCGGGCCCCGCGCCGTCGGTGCGGGGCCCGTTCGGCATCCTCAGAAAGGACACAGACGATGACGTCGGCCTCTCCCGCGCGCCGTGCTCGGCTCGGCTCCGCGCAGACGCGCGCAGCATGGATCCTGGTGATCCCCTTCGTGGCGGTCTTCGCCGCCATGTTCCTCGTCCCGCTGGGTTACTCGGCATATCTCTCCACGTTCACCTCGCAACTCGTCGGCGGTCAGGTGTTCTCGGGGCTCGCGAACTATCAGCGCGCGCTGGGTGACCCCAGCTTCTGGGCGGGTTTGTCGCGGGTCGCGATCTTCCTGGTGGTACAGGTGCCGATCATGCTCGTCGCCTCGCTCTTCTTCGCGCTGGCCCTGGATTCGGGCCGTATGCGCGGCGGCAAGGTCGTGCGCTTGCTGATCTTCCTTCCGTATGCGGTGCCGAGCGTCGTGGCGACCCTGATGTGGGGTTACCTCTACGGTGAGAACTTCGGCCTCATCACCCAGATCTTCACGGGCCTCGGCCTTCCGGCGCCGGAACTCCTCGCCCCCGGGGCCATCCTCGGCTCGACGATGAACATCGTCTGCTGGGAGTTCATCGGCTACAACATGATCATCATGTACGCCGCTCTGCGGACCATCCCGACCGAGCTGTACGAGGCTGCGGCGATCGACGGTGCGGGCGAGTTCCGTGTGGCGTGGAGCATAAAGATCCCGGCGATCCGGCAGGCGATCATCTTGACCGTCATCTTCTCGATCATCGGCTCTTTCCAGCTCTTCAACGAACCCAACCTGCTCTTCAACATCGCGCCGAACGCGATCGGGTCGGACTTCACGCCGAACCTGTACGCCTACAACCTCGCCTTCAAGAACCAGGACGTGAACTACGCCGCCGCCATCGCCTTCCTGCTCGGGATGGTCATCGTGGTGCTCTCGGTCATCGTCCAGGGCATCGTCAACCGCAAGGAGAAGACGTCATGACCGAGGCCATCGTGCGACCCGGGCGGAAGCCTCTCAAGCGGCGCCCGCTGGGTACGCACCGACCGACTCGTGGCGGGACGCTTCTCACGGTGTTCGTCTGGATCTGCGTGGTCTACTTCGTGGTTCCCCTCGTCTGGCTCGTCATCGCGTCCACGAAAGACAACACCGGACTGTTCACGACGTTCGGACTCTGGTTCGGGCAGGGATTCCATCTCTTCGACAACCTTGCTGACGTGTTCTCGAAGGATGGGGGTGTCTTCTCGCAGTGGATGGTGAACACGGTGCTCTACGCGGTCACGAGTGCCGTGGGGGCCACCGTCTTGGCCACGGCGTGCGGATTCGCGCTGGCGAAGTATCGCTTCCGGGGCAGCTCCGTGGTGTTCTGGCTTGTGATCGGCTCGATCATGGTGCCGATGACGGCTCTCGCCATTCCGACCTACCTGCTGTTCAGCTCGATGAACCTCACGGACACACCATGGGCGATCATCCTGCCCTCGCTCGTCAGCCCCTTCGGGGTCTATCTCATGCGTGTCTACGCCGCCGACTCGGTCGATGACAGTCTGCTCGAGGCGGCTCGTATCGACGGCTCGGGGGAGTTGCGCACCTTCGCGACGATCGGGGTCCGGTTGCTCGTTCCCGGCATGGTCACGGTGCTGTTGTTCCAGTTGGTCGCCACGTGGAACAACTACTTCCTCCCGCTCATCATGCTGAACACGCCGAGCCTGTATCCGGTCACGGTCGGTCTCGCCGGGTGGCAGGCGGCCGCGTCGAGCGGTGGCGGAGCCCAAGTCCTCTTCTCCACGGTGCTGACGGGCTCGCTGGTGTCGATCGTGCCGCTGATCGTCGCGTTCCTGTTCCTCCAGCGCTACTGGCAGTCGGGGCTCGCGGCAGGCAGCGTGAAGGGCTGACAGCTTTCGCGCGGGCGGAGGGCGACCCGATGTCCTCGGGTGGCCGCTGTCCGCCGTGACGGATTCCCGAGGATCGCGGGGGACACAGCGTCGTCGGATCGGCCCTTCGCCGTCATCGCGGGCGCGGCGGTGGCGCCGCTCGCCTTCGTCCCCGTCGTCGCCGCGAGCTATCGCCGGCCTGCGCCCTCGGGGCCGCCACCGTCGTCTCGTTGTTCGTATGACCGGGCGGACGACCCGCGCGAGCTCGCGCTGGCGGTGTCGAGCGTCCCCGGTCCGCGGGTGGCGGTCTCGGTCGGGGGCGGGCGCCGTCGCCCGTCCCCCGACGTCTCTCGACGCCGTGGCACTTCCCGCACCGGGGCGACCGCCCCGCATAGGCTGTGAGCGGAGGAGTTCGAATGTCGTCGAGAGCAGGGCGCGCGCAACGCGTGGGTCGTGGCATCGCCGCGGCTTCCGTCGCGACGTTCATCGCGACCGTCTCGCACTCCTCGGTCGGCGCCGAACTCCCTCCGCTGCTGAACATCGCCCTCGCCCTCTGCTTGGCGGCCCCGGTGTGCGTCCTGCTGGCCGGACGCACGGCGTCGTGGTGGCGGCTGTCGCTCGCGGTGGTGCTGAGCCAGGCGTTGTTCCACGGCATCCTGGCCCTCGATCTGCGCGGAGACGGTGTCGTCGCACCGGGCGGGCATCACGGGGCGCCGGCGGTGCTCCTCGATGCCACCGGATCGAGCCACGCGGTCGTCGCGCACGGCTCGCACTCGCCCTGGATGTGGGTGGCCCACGCCTTCGCCGCAGTCGTCACGATCCTCGCGCTCGGTCGAGGCGAGCGCGCCGTGCAGGTCATCGCGCGGTTCTTCCACGCGGCGCTCGCCGTGCTGCGGCCCTTCCGCGGGCTCCTTTCGCTGACGGACGACGTCCGTCCCGCGCCCGAGCCGCTCCTGCTGACCACGGCGATGGCCGTGCTGTCGACGATGAGGCATCGAGGTCCGCCGCTCGCGGCGTGACACCTCGACCCCTCATCCTCGCGCGACGCGAGTCGCTCGCGCGCGCCTTCGCAGAAAGCAGCACCATGTCTCGTTCTCCCTTCCTTCGCCGTGCCCTCGTGGGCCTCGCGGCGGGCGCCGTCCTCGCGATCGGCGTGCCGCTCGCGGCATCCGCTCACGTCACCGTCAACCCGAACACCGCGGCCCCCGGCAGCTACGCCACGGTCAACTTCCGCGTCCCGACCGAGTCGGAGACGGCCTCCACCGTCAAGCTCGAGGTGAGCCTGCCGACCGACACGCCGCTGAGTGCGGTGCTCGTGCAGCCCGTCCCGGGATGGACCGCCACCGTTGAGAAGGGCGCGCTCCCCGCGCCCGTCGAGGCGAACGGCAACACCGTCACCGACGCCCCGTTGAAGATCGTCTGGCAGGCCGACCCGGGTGTCGGGATCGGCCAGGACCAGTTCCAGATCTTCTCGGCCGTCCTCGGACCCGTGCCCGACGTCGGCCACCTCGTCCTGCCGGCGGTGCAGACCTATTCCGACGGGTCCGTCGTCGACTGGGCGGCGACCCCCGACCAGGTCGCGGCCGACTCCTCGCTCGAGCCCGCGCCGGTGCTCTACGTCAACGACACCCCGCCGACCGGTGAACACAGCCACGGCACGGCCTCGGCCGCTCCGTCGTCGACGGACCACGACATGGATGCCACGGCATCCGGTTCGTCGTCGGACTCGGGGACGGCGCTCGGTCTGAGCATCGCCGCCCTCGTCGTCGCGGCGATCGGTGCGGTGCTGGGCGCTCTCGCCTTCGCCCGTCGCCCGAAGCGCGGCTGAGCGTGCGCGTGTCGAAGGCCCTCGCGCGAACCGTCGCGATCGCGGCGATCGCGCTGGGCGCCGTGCTCGGCGGGGCTCAGGCGGCCTCGGCGCACGACAGCCTCGAGTCGACGTCGCCCTCCGCGGGCACGACCGTCTCATCGCTGTCGGAGGTGTCGCTCGACTTCAGCGCCAACCTGCTCGGCTACGACGGCGGCAACATCGTCATCGTGCTCGGGCCGGACGGTCAGCACTACGAGACCGACTGCGTGACCCTGTCGGGGCCGACCCTCACGGTTCCGGTGGCTCTGGGTGCTGCCGGGGAGTATCAGGTGGAGTGGCGCGCGGTCTCGTCCGACGGCCACCCCATCTCGGGGTCGTTCTCGTTCACCTCCACGGAGGCCGGTTCGTCGACGGGCCTCTCGCAGTCGCCCTGCGCCGACGCGGCCGGCGCGGGTCAGGCCACGGCTCCCGCGACCGAGACGCCCGCGAGCGGAGCACCGTCGGGGCTGACCCTGGGTCTCGTGATCGGCGGCGTGGTCGTCGTGCTCGTGGGCGTGCTGGTCGTGATCATTCTCCGGACGCGTTCGCGCGAGGAGTGACGCAGCGCCGCGGTGCCACCGTCTCGCGGAAGTGGGGCGGGGGCACCGCGGGTGGCGGGTGTCCTGCGGTGGGTTGCTCGGGTGGCGGGTGCCGTCAGGCGGAGTCCGGCCGGGGGTGGCCCGTGCCGTCAGGCGGAGTCGGGCGGGGACACGCCGGGGCGCGGCATCCTGGACCGGCGTGTCTCGCGCGAACTCCGCGCGACGGCCCAGCGCCTGCGCGGCCCGCACGACGGCCTGGCGCGCGCGACGCCCGAGGAGCGGAGGCTCCGGATGCCGCGACCTACAGGTCCTGCCCCGCCACCGCGAACGTGTCGCAGGCGTTCACGCCGCCCTCGCGTCCGGCGTCGAACCAGCGCTGGCGCTGCTCGCTCGATCCGTGCGTCCAGCTCTCGGGATTGATGCCGCGGCCCGACTCGGCCTGGATGTGGTCGTCGCCGACCGCAGCGGCCGCCGCGAGGGCATCACTGATCTGCTGCGACGTCGGCGGCTCGAGGTACGGCGTGCCGTTCTCGTCGACCTGCTCTCCGGCTGCGGCGACCCAGGCTCCGGCGAAGCAGTCGGCCTGCAGCTCGGTGCGCACGCCGTTGCTGTCGGGGCCGGTGCCATTGTTCGGGTGCTGTTCCATCACGCCGGTGAGGTTCTGCACGTGGTGGCCGTACTCGTGGGCGAGCACGTAGAGCTGCGCGAGCGGTCCCGCGGTCGTGTCGTACTGCTCGCGCAGGATCGCGAAGAAGGTCGGGTCGACGTACACGGTCTCGTCGGGCGGGCAGTAGAAGGGGCCGGTGGCGTTCGAAGCCGTGCCGCACGAGGTGCCCGTCGCCTGATCGACGATGATCAGCTGCGGTTCGCGATAGCCGTCGAGGCGTTCCTGCCAGAACTGATCGATGTTGAGGGATGCCGCGGCCAACCGGCACGAGTCGTCGCTGTTCGCGTCGGCACCCGTTTCGCAGTTGGCGATCGCCTCGCCGCCGCTCTCGGGGCCGGCCGCTGTCCCTCCGCCGATCAGACCGGTGAGATCAGTGCCGGTGAACAGCGAGAACAGCAGAACGACGACGGCGCCGAGGCCGACCGCCCCGCCTCCCACGGCGGCGACGGTCCCGCCACCTCGGCGTTTCGCTGAGTTGCCCCCGACGCGGGCGTTGTCGTTGAACGTCACGACCGTCACGGTACGCGCCGAGCGGCGCGCGGGCAGAGGCCTTGCGCGCGCGACCCCGCGTGGTTCAGCGCTGCGAGATCGGGTGCGTCTCGACCTCGAACTGCCCGAACGGCAGCGGTGACCACACCGAGTACGCGCTCCAGTCGTCGATCCGGAGCGTCGTGATCGCCCACCACCCCACCACCAAGCCGGTGAGGGTCACGATGACGATGACCATGCGCGCGTTGTTGACGATCCTGAGTGCATGGTCGACGTCGGTCGCCCGACCGAGGATGCGCGTGAGAGCCGTCACCACGATGACCGCGAGGATCACGAACACGAGCGGGCTCGGGCTCATCGTCACGGTGCCGCAGAGCGGTTCGATGTCGGTCGGTTTCCCGTCCGCCCCGAGGAATCCCTTGCCGTCGCTCGCGAGGCCTCCGGAACATCCGCCCTGCGATCCGCGCACGAACGCGCCGAGCAGGGCCGCCGCGACGATGCCCCAGATGACGAGAGACCGGATGCCGGCGATGATCGGCGCGCCCGGCAAGAGGCCGTCGCGGTCGTCGTCGGCGGTGATCTGGGCGTCCCTCTGCATCGCGCTCATCCCTCCACCCTTGCAGGCGAGGCGCGAGGCGTCGAGATTCAGTTCAGGAACTCCCGGGCCGCCACCACGAGGTTCTCGACCCCGCGGTCGATCGTCGGCTGCATCACCGGCGCGAAGAACGGCGAGTGATTCGTCGGGATGTCGCGCTCGATCGTGCCGCCGGCCAGGGCATCCGCGAAGGTCTGAGGGTCGACACCGCCCCAGAACCAGTAGACGAGGGGCACGCCCGCGTCGCGCGCGAACCACGAAACGTCTTCACTGCCCGTGAACATCCCCGGGTCGACGACGCTGGCCTCACCGAACGCCCGGCGAAAGGCCGCGGTCAGGCGGGCCGTGGCATCCGGATCGTTGATCGTCGGCGGCAGCGTGTGGTCGGTCGTGATGGTCGGGGTCTGCTCGGCGCCCGAGGCCTGCGCCTCGGCGCGGACGATGCGCTCGACCTTCTCGAGCACGCGGTCGCGCGCGGCGTCGTCGGGGTAGCGCAGGCTCAGCTCGAGCTTCGCCTCGGCGGGGATGATGTTGTTCTTCAGCCCCGCGTGGATCGAGCCGACGGTCACGACGGCGACGTCGCGCGGGTCGACCTCGCGCGACACGACGGTCTGCAGGCGCATGACGGTGGCCGCGGCCATGACGACCGGGTCGATCGTGGAGTGCGGGCGCGAGCCGTGTCCGCCGCGACCGTGCAGCACCACGGTGAGCCCGTCGGATGCCGCCATCTGGGTGCCCGGCCGCACCCCGATCGTGCCCGCCGGCAGCGGCGTGACGTGCTGACCGAGCACGATGTCGGGCTTCGGGTAGCGGTCCAGGATGCCGTCGTCAAGCATGGCTCGGGCACCCGCGCCGTACTCCTCGGCGGGCTGGAACACCGCGATGACGGTGCCCGACCACTCGTCGGTCGTCGCCACGAGCCGCTCGAGCGCGCCGATCATCGCGGTGACGTGCATGTCGTGCCCGCACGCGTGCATGACGGGAACGGCGTTGCCCGCCGGGTCGGTGCCGCGGGCGGTGCTGGCGTACGCGAGGCCCGTCTGCTCCTCGACGGGGAGTCCGTCGGTGTCGGCGCGAAGCCACACGACCGGACCGTCGCCGTTGTCGATCCGTGTCACGATGCCCGTGCGGCCGACCCCCTCTTCGAACTCGAGACCGAGGTCGGTCAGGTGCCGCGCGATCACGCCCGCCGTGCGCGTCTCCTGGAACGACAGCTCGGGGTGGGCGTGCAGGTCGATGTACAGATTCTCGAGGTCGACGCTCATGCCCCGAGCCTAGTTCGCCGGGTCTGGGCTCGGTCTGGGCGCCCCGGGATCCGACGAACTTGGAGAGTGTCAGTCGTCCAGATCGGTTTGGCGCCGGATGAAGCGATCCATGTTGGGGACGGTGAAGCTGACGAAGCCTCGGCGCTCGGCGTAGATGATCCCCTTTTCGATGAGCGACTGCCGTGCAGGACTGAGCGACGCGGGCGCGACGGAGAGGAACTCGGCAATCGCGGAGGTGCTGGCGACCTCGCCCCCCACCTCGACGATCGTTCGGAGGTAGAGCCGCTCCGATGGCGTCGTGCGATCCCAACGAGCAGGAAAAAACCCTTGGTCAAGTGCGGCGTTGCCTTCGGCGATGCCTGTGCGTGCGATCTCGAGATCGATGTGTCGATCAGGCGTGAGATCCCACACGGCCTTGCCGTACGTCTGGAGGAAGAACGGGTAGCCCTGGGCCTCATCGACGATCGCCTCGACGGCGTCATCGGAAAACCTTGCCCCAAGTTGCTCGGCGGGGCGGACGACGGCTTCTGCGGCGGAGGATCGCGACAGAGCGCCTACCTCGTGGAGTGAGAATCGCTCCGAGTAGGAGCGAGCCTCAGCGAGAGTGCGCCGGAGCGTAGGGAGTCCTGCGCCGATGACGTAAAAGGGCCAATCCGCTTGCGTCGCTTTGTGTTGCACCGCGAGCAGGGCCGTCAGGAGATCGTCGTCGAGGTCCTGCATCTCATCGACGAAGATGGCCAGCGCACTCTTGTTCTTCTGCAGCGGCTCTGCGAGGTCGGCAACGAGCTCCTCGAGATCCACTTCGATGAGCCCTGAATTGGCTCGGTGATCAGAGGGCTCGACTCCCAAGTTCAGCGATACCCCGGCAACTGTCAGTGCGAATGACGAGACCGTCGATACGGCGGCCTTCACATCGGATACTGCCGTCCGAAAGCGCGCCATTCTGCGCCCGGCCATCGCTACACCGCGGGCGAGCGACTGGCGCGAAACGAGTTGGCCCGCGGTTCCTGGGCGAGCCTCGAACTGCACCGTCAGCCACCCCGCTTGGTCGACGTTCCGTTGCAGTTCATTGAGGAGTACCGTCTTCCCAACGCCGCGCAGACCGTAAGTGATCAGGCCCCCGTCATTCCTGCGGGCGAGACTCTTGGCGACCATCAAGTCGACGAGATCGATCTCGGCCTCGCGCCCCACGAGTTCGGGTGGGCGAACTCCGGCACCGGGCCGGAACGGATTGAGTTCGTGGAGCATGTAGCGACTCTATGGTTATCTAAGCGCAATCTACCCATTCCGCTAGATTCGTCACCTGCCCTGGTGCAGAAAGTCACCTGTCCGCTACCCGATGCCGCGACGCCTCGCAACCCGTCCCGGCGGCCCAGGCGCGACGGCGAGGCTGGCGGCATGACCACGACTCACTTCGATCACCTCATCGTCGGCGGCGGCATGGTCGCGGACACGGCGGCGCGTGGCATCCGCGAGCTCGACGCCGACGGGTCGATCGGCATCCTGAGCGATGACGTCGACGCCCCCTACACGCGCCCCGCGCTCAGCAAGAAGCTGTGGACCGACGACGAGTTCACGTGGGAGAAGGTGCCGCTCGGCACCGCGGACGACACCGGCGCCGACATCCGGCTGCGCACGCGCGTGACGGCGATCCGCCCCGACGCCCGGGAAGTGGATGCCGACGGCCAGACGTACACGTACGGCACCCTCCTTCTCGCCACCGGCGGAAAGCCCGTGCCGCTCCCGATCGAGGACCGCTCGAACGGCGCGCGGGCGCTGACCTTCCGCACAGCCGAGGACTACCGCCGGCTGCGGTCCCTCGCCGACGAGGTCGACCGGATCGCCGTCGTCGGCGGCGGCTACATCGGCTCCGAGCTCGCCGCGGCTCTCGTGCAGAACGGCGTCGACACCGTGCTCATCCACACCGGCGCCGTCCTCGGCGACGCCGTGTTCCCCGCCGCGCTCGCCGAGAGGTTCGAGAAGCTGTTCCGCGATGCCGGTGTCGAGATCGTCGCCGGGTCGAAGGTCACCGGGGGTGAGGCGGATGCCACCGGCGCGCGCCTCGAACTCGAGAACGGCGACGTGGTCCGGTCCGATGCGGTGGTCAGCGGTCTCGGGATCGACGTCGCGACCGACCTGGCCGAGTCGGCGGGACTCACCGTCGATGACGGCATCGTCGTCGACGCGCAGCTGCGCACCTCGACGGACGGGGTCTGGGCCGCCGGTGACGTCGCGAGCTACCCCGACCGGATCCTCGGTCGCCGCCGTGTCGAGCACGTCGACAACGCGAACGAGCAGGGTCGGGCCGCGGGCCGCAACCTCGCGGGCGCCGCCGAGCCGTACACGCACACGCCCTACTACTACTCGGCGGTGTTCGGCATCCGGTACGAGGCGGTCGGGACCCTGGATGCCGCTCTCGACACCGTGGAGGACTGGATCGACCCCGAGCGCGGCATCGTCTACTACCTCGACGACGACCGTGTCGTCGGCGTGCTGCTGTGGAACGTCGAAGACGCGCGGGACGCGGCGCGGAAGGTGCTGGCCGAGGCCGGCACGCTCTCACGGGACGACCTCGCCGGGCGCATCCGCTGAGCCCGCCGACCCGGGGACCGACTGCGGCGATCACCCGCGTTCCGCAGAGGGAATGACGTTCACCACGAGGAACGAAGGAGGTCGGACCGTTCAGGCCGCCGCCAGGAACGTTGCGGGGAGGCGTGCCGCCTCATCGACGGTGTTGTCGATACGGTCGAGGTCTAGGACCCGGGGTGGGGTCGCAGCGTTTCGCGCCTCTTCTCGGTTCACGGGGCGGCGGAGAGGAGGGCAACATGTCCAACGATCGGACGGGAGCGGATCGAGACCCCGCGCCCGCGCTGACGCGGGGTGTGTACATCCTCCGCATCCTGGCCCAAGCGCAAGGAGAGCCGGTCGCCCTCGCCGATCTCGCGCGCACACTCGAAGCGGCCAAATCGTCGACGTCGTATCTGTGCACGGTTCTCGAGGAGGCGAACCTCATCCGCCGCGTCGGCAACGGTTACGTCCTCGGTCACGGAACGGTCGAACTGGGCGGGGCGTATCTGCGCTCGTTCAACGAGGTGCGCGAGTTCTACCGATTCTGTAACGAGGCCCCCACGCTGTCCGAGCAAGTGGTTCAGATGGCGATGCTGCAGGGATCGGACGTCATCTATCTCGCGCGACACGAGGGGCGGTCTCCTCTGCGATTGACGGCCAACCTCGGTGACAGATTCCCGGCGGCATCCACGGCGGTGGGCAACGCCCTGCTCGCCGTGCTCCCGGATGACGACATCGCCGACCGATTCCGCTACCCCCACGCGTTCCCGATGCGGACGTCCGAGAGCGTTCGCAACCTGTCGGAGCTGACGGCTCGACTCGAGCAGGTCCGAGAGCGTGGATACGCCATCGATGAAGGCGGGGTGCACCCGGGCATCTCCGGCGTCGCCGTGCGGATGCCGCCGCGCTCCAGTTCGTCCCCCGCGATCGCCATCGGCTGCTCCTTCCTGACCTCCGCGACCTCACCCCTGCAGCGGGAGGCGATCGTCGCTGAGCTTCGTGAACTCGAGCGGCTTCTCGAGAACCCCATGCAACCTCGCGAGAACACGTAACCGTTCACTCTGTTGAACCACGTTCACCCTGGTGATACTGTCGCACCCAGGACAGGCACACATCAAGGGAGATGTTCGTGGTGCATGAACCCACATCGTTCGAGCAGGCATCGCTGCTCAACATTTCAGGACTGACGAAGTCGTTCTACGCCACGCGTGCGGTGGACGACGTGTCGTTCTCGGTCGACCAGGGTGAGATCGTGGCCCTCCTCGGCGAAAACGGGGCAGGCAAGTCGACCGTCATCAAAATGCTGGCGGACGTATACAAGCCGGATGCCGGCGAGATCACCATCCTGGGCGCGGCCGCCACGCCGACCGTGCGTAAGCAGATCTCGTTCGTCCACCAGAACCTCGGCCTCATCGAGTGGATGACGGTCGCCGAGAACATCGCTCTCGGTCTGGGGTATCCCCGCAACAGGCTCGGCTTCATCAGCACGCACCAGATGAACGCGCAAGCAGCGGAGGTCTTGTCGAGCGTCGGCGGCGGAATCGATCCTGAGCAGCGCATCTTCGACCTGCCACGCGCCGAGCGCAGCCTGCTCGCGATCGCTCGCGGCCTGGTCAGCAAGCCGAAGCTCCTCGTGCTCGACGAACCGACGGCATCGCTGCCCGCCGCCGACGTGGAGCGGCTGTTCTCGGTCCTTCGAACCCTTCGCGACAGCGGCGTGGGAATGATCTATGTCTCGCACCGCCTCGACGAGGTCTACCAGATCAGCCAGCGCGCCGTCGTCATGCGCAACGGTCGCGTGGTGGCCGACCGACCGGTCTCGCAGATCAGCCCCGAAGAGCTCGTCGAGCTCATCGTCGGACGCGAGACGACGGTTCCGCGCATCAATGAGCCGGGCACCGAGACGCGACTCGCTCTGGAGTCGTTCCGAGTCGACGGGACAGAGCCCATCAGCCTGCACGTGCGCTCGGGCGAGATCCTCGCGATCTGCGGTCTGCGCGGCGCGGGGCAGGAGGCGCTCGGCCGGGCCATCGCGGGCGCCACCCGCCCGCAGGCGGGCACGATGACCCTCGACGGAGCGCCGTTCCGCCCGCGCACACCGCGCGACGCCGTCGACGCGGGCGTTGCCTTCGCTACCTCCAACCGTGAGTCGGAGTCCGTGGGTGCGGGTCTGTCGGTCAGCGAGAACCTCTTCCTCAACCCGGCGGTCTGGGGGCGTCGTGCGTGGCAACCCCGCACGGCTCGGACCGAGTCCGTCGAGGCATCCGCGATCCTCGCCCCGTATCAGATCCGTCCCGATGACCCGGAGCTTCCCCTCGACACGTTCTCGGGCGGCAACCAGCAGAAGGTGATCCTTGCCCGCTGTTTCGGGCGTGGACGCGCCGTCGTCATCCTCGAGGAACCCACCATGGGCGTCGACGTCGGAGCCAAGGCCGAGATCTACGAACTCCTCGGCCGCGTGGTCGAACAAGGCACCGGCGCGATCGTCGTCTCCACCGACATGGAGGAAGTCGCCAAGATCGCCCACCGCGCGATCGTGCTCGGACGCGGCCGCGTCGTCGCGGAACTCACCGGTGACGACGTCACCATCCCCAACCTCATCTCGGCGGCCTCCGATCTCGGACGCGTCTCCTACGCCGACCCCTCATCCCAGGAGAGTGCAGCATGACCATGAACACGTCCGTCAAATCGACGGCGCTGGAGCCCGGGAGGGGTGCGAGCTTCTGGAACAAGCTCACCAGCAACTACGGGATGGTGCTGCTCACCATCGGCCTCTTCGTCCTGTTCGCAGCGCTGCGACCCGACACGTTCGCCTCGCTGCTGAACTTCCAGCTGCTCGCGTCGAGCAAGGCCGTTCTGCTCATCCTGGCGATCGCCGTCACCATCCCGATGGTGACCGGCAAGATCGACCTCAGCATCGGTTACGGTGTGGGCCTCTGGCAGGTGATGGCCCTTTCCTGGCAGATCGAGGGCCTCGACTACCGACTCGTCATCGTTCTCGTCATCGTCGGAGGCGGGGTCATCGGCCTCCTGAACGCTCTCCTCGTCGAACTCGCCCAGGTCGACGCGTTCATCGCGACGCTCGCCACCGGCCAGGTCATCTTCGCTGTCACCTACTGGTACACCGGCGGACGCCAGGTCACGGACTCCGACGGTGCGCGCGCCGTCGCCTTCGACGAGCTCTCGCGCTGGAGTCTCGGCCCGATCCCCGGCCCGTTCGTCATCGCCATCGTGCTGGCGCTCGTCGTCTGGATCGTTCTCGACTACTTCCCCGTCGGACGTTACCTGTACGCCGTCGGCGCCAACCCCGCGGCCGCAACGCTGACCGGCATCGCACGCCGCAAGTACGTCGTGGGCGCGATGGTCGCGTCGGGCATGCTCACCGGCGTCGCCGGCATCTTGCTCGCATCCCGTCAAGCGGGCGTGGCCCAGGCCAACATCGGACCCGAGTACCTTCTGCCCGCGTTGGCGGCCGCCTTCCTCGGCTCGACCACCATCCGTCCGGGTCGCGTGAACGGGCTGGGCACGATCCTCGGCGTGACCATCGCGACGATCGGAATCTCCGGCCTCCAGCAGCTCTTCCCCGGGCAGTTCTACCTCGAGCCGCTCTTCAACGGCCTCACCCTGGTCGCGGCGATCACGATCGCCTCCCTCGCCACGCGCCGGCGCACCACGAGGGCGGATGCCGCCCCGCTGACCGACGGTTCCACAACATCCGGCACCGGCTCACCCGGCACCGGCTCACCCGGCACCGGCTCACCCGGCACCGGCTCACCCGGCACCGGCTCACCCGGCACCGGCTCACCCGGCACCGGCTCACCCGGCACCGGCTCACCCGGCACCGTCCCCGAAACCTCCGACGTCACCCCGTCCGAGAGCACTACCCGCACCACCACAGCACGAAAGGACATCTCATGACCATCACCTCGAAGCGGCGCGTCCTGCTGGCAGCACTGGCGCTGCCCGTCGCCCTGACCCTGGGTCTCACCGCCTGCTCCAGCGGCTCCGTCGGCAACGCGAGCGGCAGCGGCGGCGACGCCGCCTCGGCAGCCCCGGAGCAGGACTTCTCCTCGATCCTCCCCACCGGCGACGCCGTCGAGTTCTCGAAGGAACTCGTCGAGAAGAGCCTCACCGCCAGCGAGGGCTTCACCCCGCCCGGCACCGGACCGACGGCGCAGAAGCCCGGCGCCCGCATCGCGTACGTCGGCAGCGACCTCACCAACGGCGGGATCAACACCGTCGGCGAGGGCGTCGCCGAGGCGGCCGCGGCCATCGGCTGGTCCGTGGACTCGTACGACGGCAAGGCCTCGGCGCAGGGCCGCTCCGACGCCCTGAACCAGGCGATCGCCGCCCAGCCCGCCGCGATCATCCTCGGAGGCTTCGACCCGACCGAGCAGGCAGCCACCATCGCCTCGGCCGAAAGTGCCGGCATCCCCGTCATCGGCTGGCACGCCGGTCCCGCGACCGGCCCCGGCAACGGTCTGTTCACCAACGTCACCACCGACCCCCTGACCGTGTCGCAGCTCGCCGGCGCCTACGCCGTCGCCGACTCGAACGGCACCGCGGGAGCAGCCATCTTCACCGACGGCCAGTACGACATCGCCGTGCTCAAAGCGGATGCCATGAAGGCGTACATCGAGGCGTGCAGCGGTTGCTCGGTGCTGTCGTACCAGGACTCGCCCATCGCCGAGGCCGACCAGCGCATGCCCGGCCTGATCTCGAACCTGCTGCAGGAGAACGGCGACAAGCTCACCTACCTGATGGCCATCAACGGCAACTACTTCGGCGGGGCGCAGCAGGCTCTCCGCGCCGCCGGCAAGGACCCCGCCGGCACGCCGAAGTCCGTCGCCGCGGGTGACGGGGACGCCGCTGAGTTCCAGCGCATCCGTTCGGTCGACTACCAGGCGGCGACCGTCGCCGAGCCCCTGCTGCTGCAGGGCTGGCAGCTCATCGACGAAGCCAACCGCGCCCTCGCGGGCGAGGAGTGGTCGGGCTTCGTCGCCGCTCCCGCCCTGATCACGAAGCAGAACGTCCCCACCGGTGACACATACGACCCGGCCAGCGGTTACCGCGACATCTACAAGAAGGTCTGGGGCAAGTAACACCCC
>NZ_JARHXC010000079.1:0-38546 GCF_029222405.1 Microbacterium sp. Kw_RZR3
CCCGGAACGGGACGGCCCTTCGAGCGGAACGTTCAGTTGTTGCCGCGCAGGATCGCGATCAGGCGCAGGATCTCGACGTACAGCCACACGACGGTGACCATGATGCCGAAGGCGCCGACCCAGCCGTAGACACGAGCCGCTCCGTTACGCACGCCGCGCTGAATCTGGTCGAAGTCGAGCACGAGCGAGTACGCGGCCATGATGACCACGACGACACCGATGATCACACCGAGCGGGATGCCGAGGATCTTGACGGTGCTGTACATGCCGAACGCGCCACCGGCGATCGGGGCGTTGAACAGCATCAGGACGATGTTGAGGAGGCCGAACACCATGTAGCCGACCATGGCGATCAGGAAGATCTTCGTGGCGCGGGCCGAGGCGCGCACCTTGCCGCTCGCGAACAGCGCGAGGGTCACACCGACGACGGAGAGCGTCGCGAGCGTCGCCTGGATGACGATGCCCGGGTAGATGAACTCGAAGAACGCCGAGATGCCACCGACGAACAGACCCTCGAACGCCGCGTAGGCGAGGAAGACGGGGACGGACGGCTTCTTCTTGAAGATCGCGACCATCGCGAGCACGAAGCCGACGAGGCCACCGACGATCATCGGGGCGGCGCTGGGGCTGGGGTTCGCGACGCTGACGCCGGCCATCGACCAGATCCAGCCGACGACGGCGCCGACGACGAGCACGCCGAACAGCGCGAGCGTCTTGAAGACGGTGTCTTCGATCGTCATGCGATCGGTTTCGACGGCACCCGCCGCGGGGGCGGTGTACATGCCCTCGAGGTTGGCCGCTTCAGCAGCGGCTGCCGCGCTCGCGGCGGGGGCCGCGGGAGGGCTGTAACGGGTCTGGGCGCCGGCACGAGGGTCCTGGAACGCCGGGGTATTGAATGCCGGGTTATTGAGGGCCACGGGGACTCACACTCCAAATGATGGTCATCACAGCACCGTGCTGTCAGACAACACTAGCCGAGCAGGGTGCGAGATTCCTTGTGTTGACTGGGATTCCGCTATGAGCAAGGGAGTCGTTCACCCGCCGTCGCTACCGTGGGCGGGTGCCGCTCAACCGCCCGCTGATCATCGGCCACCGAGGCGCTCCCGGGTACCGCCCCGAGCACTCGCCGAGCTCGTACGCGCTGGCGATCGCCGCGGGAGCGGATGCCGTCGAACCCGACGTCGTCCCCTCGAAGGACGGCATGCTGGTCGTCCGCCACGAGAACGAGATCGGCGCCACGACCGACGTCGCGACGAGGCCGGAGTTCGGGGACCGTCGCACCTCGAAGGTCGTGGACGGGGAGCGGCTGACCGGGTGGTTCGTCGAGGACTTCACATGGGACGAACTCCGCACACTCCGCTGCCGTGAGCGGATTCCGGCCCTGCGACCGGGCAGCGCGGCTTTCGACGACACCGAGTTCGTGCTGTGTCTGCGAGACGTCCTCGACCTCGCGCGGTCGGGTGGTGTGGGGGTCGTCCTCGAGATCAAGCACGCGGCGGCGTTCGCCGCCCAGGGCTTCGATATGGCGGCGCTCGTTCGCGACGAGTTGCGCGAGGCGGACTGGCTCGACGACCCGACGCTGGTGATCGAGTCGTTCGAGCCCCTCGTGCTGGCGCGACTGCGAGAGCTCGGCATCCGGTCGCCGCTCGTGCAGCTCATCGAAGCGGGCGGGGCGCCGTGGGATCTGCGCGAGCGCGATGGGGCGGAGGCCGCGACGTACGCGTCGATGTTGACGCCCTCCGGGCTGGACGCGCTCGCTCGCGAGGTCGATGGCATCAGCCCCGACAAACGGCTCATTCTGGACCCCGGGCGGCTCGGGCGGGCGCGCGGCCCCGCCCGGTTCGTCGCCGAGGCGCAGGGCCGGGGTCTCCGTGTCTTCACGTGGACATGCCGCCCCGAGAATATGTTTCTCCTGCCGGGGTATCGTCGGCACGGAGGTCGGGCCGCATTCGGTGATTTCCGGACCGAGTGGGCCGTTCTTCGCGATGCACGGCTCGACGGGGTGTTCGTCGATCATCCCGACCTCGGCGTCGAGGTGTTCCGCGGCTGACGGCCGACCGCAACCCCTGCCGATCGGTGGGTCGGCCGCGTGAGGATGGCCGCATGACGGTTGACGTGACGGTGGTCGGCGGTGGCATCTCGGGCCTCGCGTGCGCGCGGGCGGTTCAGGATGCCGGGAAGACGGCGCGCGTGCTCGATCGCGGGCGCCGCGTCGGCGGGCGTCTGTCGAGCCGCACGTTCGAGGGGCGTCCGGTCGACCTCGGGGCGTCGTACTTCGTCGTCGGCGAGGCGGACCGATTCGGGCACGTCGTCGCGGACTGGGAGGAGCGTGACCTCGCGCGCCCCTGGACCGACACGTTCGTCGTCGTCGACGCGGACGGGAACCAGACGCCGAAGCCGGGGCCCATGCGATGGGCTGCTCCGCTCGGGCTCCGCTCACTCGCTCTCGATCTCGCGCAGGGGCTCGACGTCGTGTCGGAGCGGGTGGTCGAGAGCGTGGAGCTGTACCTCGTCGACGGGGAACCGTCGGGCGAGGTCGTGCTCGCGATGCCGGAACCGCAGGCGGCGCGCCTCACCGACGTCCGTCTCGGCTCGGCGGCCGCGTGGGAGCCCGTCATCGCCGTGGTGCTGCGGTGGGAGGAGCGACACTGGCCGGCCGATCTGCACGGCGCCTTCGTTGACGGCGATCCGGACGTGTCGTTCATCGCCGACGACGGGGATCGCCGCGGCGACGGTGCACCCGTGCTCGTCGTGCACACGACCGCTGACCGCGCGCGGCTGCATCTCGACGATCCGGACGGGGCGATCGAGCCTGTCCTCGCCGCCACCCGCCGGCTCCTGCGGATCGCCGTCGACCCCGTCTCGGCCTTCGCGCACAGGTGGACGTTCGCGCGTCCGACGGCGACGACCGGTCAGCCCTTCTTCCGGTCGCCCGGTCTGTCCGCGTGCGGGGACGCGTGGGGCGAGAGCGCTGCGGTGCGCACCGCGTGGTCGTCGGGCGATGCTCTCGGCCGCGCGCTCGCGGCATCCTGAATCCGTTCTCCCGAGGCGATGTCGGAGGGCCCCTCTAGGGTGGGGCCATGGATGTGGGGATCGACGCGGCGGGGGTGCGGCGCTCGTTCGGGACCGTTCACGCGGTGCAGGACGTGACGTTCGCGGCGGCACCGGGCCGGGTGACGGGGCTCGTCGGCCCCAACGGCTCGGGCAAGACGACGCTCATGCTGATGCTCGCCTCGTTGCTTCAGCCCGACGCCGGTGAGGTGCGGATCGGCGGCGTCGACCCGATCGCCGACCCCACGGGTGCGCGCCGTCTTCTGGGGTGGATGCCGGACTCTCTGGGCGCGTGGCCGAGCCTGACGGCGCGCGAGGTCCTCGTCGCGACGGCGCAGCTCTACGACCTTCCGCGCGCGGCGGCGCGCACGCGTGCCGACGAACTCCTGGCGCTCGTCGACCTCGCCCCGCTCGCGACGTCCGCGGCGCGGGTGCTCTCTCGCGGGCAGAAGCAGCGTCTCGCGCTCGCGCGGGCTCTCGTGCACGACCCGAAGGTGTTGCTGCTCGACGAACCGGCGTCGGGGCTCGACCCGCAGGCGCGCATCGCGCTGCGCGTGCTGCTGCGGCGCCTGGCCGCCGAGGGGCGCACGATCCTCATCTCGAGCCACGTGCTGTCCGAGCTCGAGGAGGTCGTCGACGACGCGGTCTTCATGATGGACGGCCGCACGGTCGGAACCGACCGGGTCGCCGCGGCGGCGACGCGCACACGGTCGTGGCGGGTGCGGCTGCTCACCGATCCGTCGCGCGGGGCGCAGGCGGGTCGCGCCGAGGTCGCGGCGGCGCTCGGGCGTGCCCCCGACGAGGTCGGGGTCGATCGCCGAGACCTGCTCGTGCCGTTCGCCGACGAGGCGGGGGCCGTCGCCGGGCTTCGCGCGCTGGTCGGTGCCGGCGTCCCGGTGGTCGAGTTCGCTCCGGCGGTGGGAGATCTCGAACACGCCTTCCTCGACCTCAGAGTCGGCCCCGGCGGCGAGGGGAGCCCCGCATGAACCTCCACCGTCTCAGGACCGTGATCGGCATCGAGCTGCGTCAGCGCGTGCGCTCGGTCGGGTGGTACGTGCTGCTCGGGGTGTTCTTCGTCATCCTGATGGCTGTCCTCGCGCTGTCGTTCGCGTCGTTCGCGCTCGCCAGCGGGGGCAACGAATGGTTCTTCTCCCTCGTCATCATGCTCGTGCTCCTGCTCGTGCTGCTCGTGTCCCCGACCCTCAGCGGCAGTGCCGTGAACGGGGATCGGGACGCCGCAACCCTCGCGCCCGTCCAAGTGACGCTCGTCACGACGGCCGAGATCGTCATCGGCAAGTTCCTCGCCGCGTGGATCTCGGGGCTCGCCTTCCTCGTCGTGGCCGCGCCGTTCCTCGTCGTCGCCACCGCGGCGGGCGGCCTGAACCCGGGCGTGATCCTCGCCTCGCTCGGCATCCTGGTCCTCGAGGTCGGGGTCGTGGCCGCCGTCGGTGTCGGCTTCAGCGCCGTGGTCGCGCGGCCGATCTTCTCGGTCGCGAGCACGTATCTCGTCATCGCCGCGCTGTCGATCGGAACGCTGATCGCCTTCGGTCTCGGCGGACTCGCCCTGCGGTCCGAGCAGGTGTCGATCACGCGCGACTTCGACTGGAGCGCTGCACCTGAGGGCTGTGATCCCGGCGTGCGGCCCCGGGACACCGGGTGCCCGTCGTACGAGGAGCTCCCGTGCATCGAGAACCGCTACACCTCGGAGGTGCCGCGCTTCGATCGCGTGTGGTGGGCGCTGGCCGCGAACCCGTTCGTGATCCTGGCGGATGCCACGCCGCCGACCTACGTCGACGGGTATCCCCGCGACCTGTTCTCGCAGATCGCCTATAGCGTCCGCCTCGCTCAGAAGGCGCCCGAAACCGAGACGCGGTTCGACGGGTGCGTGGCACCCGACGTCCCGTCGTACGAGACGCCGGAGGAGCAGCTCGAGGGCACGGTTCCCAGCTGGTTCGTGGGGCTGATCGTGCAACTGCTGATCGCGGCCGGGTTGCTGATCTGGGGAATCGGCCGGACCCGTACACCGGCGAAGCGCCTGCCGCCGGGGACGCGTATCGCCTGAGGTCGCGGCCGACGTCGGGGCGGAGTGCCCGGGCTGACGACTCGGGATCGAGGGTCTCGAGACTGGGGGTCGGGGGAGGGCGGCGGCGTCAGCGCTCGAGGCTGGAGGGGTGGAGTCGTGTGCGTCGCCCTCAGCGCAGCCGATCGGCCAGTGCCACCGCATCATGCGGAGCGCGGCCACGCGCGTCGTTGTCGAAGTAGGCATAGACATCGCGCGGCACGCCGTCCGTCGAAGCGGTGCCGTCGAGCCAGCCGCGGATGCGATCGGCCCAGGCATCGAGCTCCTGGCCGGCGTAGCCGCTCGCGTAGAGCTCGGTGGAGCCGTGGAGTCGCACGTAGACGTGGTCGGCGGTGAGGGCGTCGAAGACGGGCCAGCGGCCCGCGGTATCGGCGAGGACGAGGGCGACCCCGTGTGCGCGAAGGATCTCGGCCGCCCGCGGATCGGAGAAAGATGCCGAGCGCGGTTCGAGCGCGTGGCGGAGGGGCATATCGGCCTCGACCTCGAGCCAGTCGCGGCCGTCCACTCGCTGATCGTGCTGCCGTGCGAGTTCGAGGGCGGCGCCGGTCGTCCGCGGGAGCTGCGAAAGGAAGCCGTCGAGCACGTCGGGATCGAAATCCACCCGTTCGGGCAACTGCCAGAGGAACGGGCCGAGGGTCGGGCCGAGCGCGAGCACCCCCGACGCGAAGAAGTTCGCGAGCGCCGTCTGCACACCGACGAGGCGCAGCATGTGCGTGACGTAGCGCGATCCTTTGACCGCGAAGACGAAGTTCGCCGGCACCTCTTCGCGCCAGCGCCGGTAGCTCTCAGGACGCTGCAGCGAGTAGAACGAGCCGTTCAGCTCGACGCTGCGGAGACACTCGCCGACGTACGCGAGCTCACGCCGTTGCGCGAGCCCGCGCGGGTAGAAGTCTCCCCGCCAGCGCGGATAGCGCCAACCGGAGATCCCGATGAAGGCTGTCGCGCTCAGGCGTGGCCCTCCGCGGCCGGGAAGCCGGGGTCGACGGCGTTGCCCGTGTCGTCGGCGAGATCGACGTGCTCTTCGGCCTCGGCGGCGTCTTCGCGCACTTCGTCGGTTACGGCGTCGGTGGGGGCGGCCGAGTCGGCGTGGGCGTCGTCGGCGTGGCGGGAGGGGATGTCAGGAGTGCTCATGCGTCCACGGTGCGCCCTCGCCCCGTCGTGGTCGACAGGCTTGCGCTCGAGGGCGAGAGGTGCGAGGGGCCGGGGGAGGACAGGGGGCCAGGGCAGGACTCTTCCGCCCGGATCGTCCTCCGCCCGTCCCCTCTCCTCCCGCCGTCACGGTGCCGCGCCGTCGGGCAGCGCGTGTCGTCGCGAGATCGGGGCGCGTGCCGCGCCGTCGGGCAGCGTGTGCCGTCGGGGAACCGCGGCCCGTGCCGTCGCAGCGCGCGTCAGTCCGTGGCATCCGGGATCGACGACTCGACCGCGGGCCAGGCGGGGAGCGGGTCGTCGAACGAGGTCCACGCTGCGGGACCGGCGGCGAGCTCGGCGTCGGTCAACGCGGCGTCGTCGAGGATGTGCGCGAGCCGTGGAACGGAGAGATCGAGTCCCGTGAACGCGATCTCCTGACCGAGGCCCATGCGGCCGTCGTCGGCCCCGATCGGTTCGATCCACATCGCCGAGCCCACGTGCTCCCACCGGGCCAGGATGCCGGGACGGCTGGCGAGGCGGCAGAATCCCGCCGAGCGGACGAGGCGTCCCGCAGCCCCGTCATCGAGCCGGTCGAGGGCGGCGGAGAGACGCGCAGGGTGGAACGGGCGGACCTGCTCGTAGCGAAGCGTCATGACGCGGTTGTCGCGCATGTAGGGGTCGTGCTCGTCGTTCAGGGCGTGGACCCATCCGGCGCGCTCGAGGATCTCGCCCTCGTGCGACGCCTCGGACGCGAGGTCGTTGAGCGGGTCGCGCGTCAGCCGGACCACCGCGCCCGGGTTCAGGTGCGACGCCAGAGCCATCTGCACGGCGAGGGCGGGTGTCGGCACCTGCTCCCAGTTGATCCAGACGATGCGGGTCGCCAGCTCGAGAGCGAGAGCGGCCTGGCGCGCGCGGGCACCGACGTCTCCACGCGTGTCGCCGGGGGCGGCGGATGCCACGAGCGCGGTGTCGTCGAGGAGGTCGCCGATCATGTGCCGCGCGTCCACGACGCAGACGGCCTCGACCTCGGAACCCCCACGCGCGGCGATCGAGTGGATGAGGTCGACGTCGGCGGCCATGTCGACGACCACGTGCTCTTCGTCGGTTCGTGGCCGAGGCAGGGGCAGCGCGTGCGCGGCGCGGAGGTCGGCGAAGCGCAGCAGGTGGAGCGGTCTCCCCAGGGCGATGGCGGTTCGTTCGGCGTAGGACCGGCGTTCGGGGGCGCAGACGCCCATGATGGCGATCGTTCGGCGCATGGCATCCACCTCTCATTTGTCAGGGAGCTCTCGACACCTTACCTTGTTAATGAGAACGGTTATCAAAAAGGAGAACGCCATGAAGGTTCGCGCCTCGATCAAATCCCTGAAGAAGCAGCCCGGCGCGCAGGTCGTGCGTCGACGCGGCAAGGTCTTCGTGATCAACAAGCTCAATCCGCGCTTCAAGGGGCGACAGGGGTGAGTCGTTCGTAGACTCGCGGCGTGGAGTGGTGGGGTCTGATCGCCGGTGTCGCGATCGGTCTCGCGCTCGCGGGGCTCGGGGCGTCGCGGGGTCGCGCGATGCTGCGGCGCCGCCAGGCGGAGGAGATTCAGGATGCCGCGACGTTCGGGTGGATGAAGCTCGAGCCGCCGCGCGGCGACGACCCCGGCGATAACGCGAACGAGAACCGTTCTTGATTGCCTAAACGTATTGCAAAGCGTTTATGTGTGTGGTCTTCTTGAGATGTGGACAAGATCGCGGGGCTCGCTGACGCCGCCGAGCTGTTCAAGGTCCTCGGCAACGACTCGCGTCTCGCGCTCGTGTGGCTGCTGAGCCGCGAACCGCTCACGGTCGGCGCGCTCGCCGAGCAGGCCGGCCTGTCGCAACCGTTGGTGTCGCAACACCTGCGCACGCTGCGGCAGGCGGGATTGGTCGAATCCGAGCGCGAGGGAAAAGAGATCCGATACGCCCTCGCCGATCAGCACGTCGCGCACGTCGTGCTCGATGCGATCGCCCACGTCCAGGAAACGACCGACCAGGGGAACGAACATGAGCACCACTGAGACCCACGCCGAGCACACCGTCGACGAGCACGCGCACGGCGACAACTGCGGCCACGAGGCCGTCGAGCACGGCGACCACGTCGACTACGTGCACGGCACGCACCACCACGCGCTGCACGGCGATCACTACGACGAGCACGAGGCCCAGGCTGAGCACACCGTCGACGAGCACGCCCACGGCGACGACTGCGGCCACGAGGCCGTCGAGCACGACGACCACGTCGACTACGTGCACGACGGTCACCGTCACGCGGCCCACGCCGATCACTACGACGAGCATTGAGGTGTGACGGCATCCGGGCCCGAACCTCGGATGCCGTGAGGCCCGTCTCCCGATGAGGGGGCGGGCCTTCGCGTTTCCGCTCTCGTTCAGTTCGGTAGTCAACCCTGCCGATGACGGGCGCTAGGGGTGAGGCTGCACCCTTCGTATTCGTCCCCCCGCATCCTTCGCGTAGATGGTGGGTGGGCCGTCGCCAGGAGCCACGTGCTCGAGAGTCGAGAGGATCTCCGAGATATCTTGGCCCCACTGAGAGCCGCTGCGGTGCTGCGAGTACGCGCCGACCCCCCATCTCTGGAAGGCGTAGAAGTAGGCGAAATCCTGCAGTGCCAAGACATCAGGGGGTGTGCGGTATTGCCAGGTTGTCAGTTCGCCGACGACGTCGAGCCAGTCCTGGTAGACGAGCATGAAC
Source organism: Microbacterium sp. Kw_RZR3 (assembly GCF_029222405.1). NCBI lineage: Bacteria > Bacillati > Actinomycetota > Actinomycetes > Micrococcales > Microbacteriaceae > Microbacterium > Microbacterium sp. Kw_RZR3. Next base: position 8,988 of record NZ_JARHXC010000079.1, read on the forward strand.
CGCAGTGAAGGAGACGGGTGAGTGTCCGAGCGCGCTGATTTGTCGGTGTGCCAGCCGATCCACACGAGCGCCTCGAGAGCAAGCAGTGATCCGCAGGCCTGGGTGAGAAGGTCGTCAGACGAGAACGCAGAATCGAGTACGAACTGATTGGCGAGAAGATCGCACGCGATCTCGTCGCGGTACTTGTAGAGAATCCCCCCGAATGGTTCCAATTCTCCTCGGAGCGAGTCCCATTCATCCTCTTGGAGAGAGGGCCACAGCTGGTGGACCTTTTCGTACGCAGCATGTCTCTGTGTGGCCGTCGTGCGGAGATGCGCCATCTCGTGGGCGATCGCCCAACGTACCGCAGCCGAAGTCACCCGAGTAGTGAATATCTCATCGGCGGTGTTGTGAATGAGGTCTTCCGTCGTCGCGGGCGTCGCCGTGTTCGGATCGGTGTACTCGAACAACGCTCTTCGTGCTTCGCCGACCTGCTGCCATGTCAAGCCTGACCGCGTGACGGTTGCGAAAAGAGGGAAGACGTCAGCGATTCGCGAACAGAGTTCTATGTATCGGATCGGGATGCTCACTGTGGGTCGGTCTCTGGCGGCCGAGGACGACGGCATGTCATCGTCGTCCGTGATCGCCACAAAGACCGACGACGACGTCTTGATCCGACCGGCTCCACTCGTTGGGCTCCCGGATCGGGAGGGCATTTCCCAACCCCGCATCCATTCCTCGATCAATTCCGACGAGGCGAAAGGGTAATCTCCCGTTTTCCCCACGGCGGCGATGACGCGCGCTTCTGGTTGAGAGGGGGGCTTCTTTCGCCCGAGGTGCTTCTGGCGTGAGGCCTCGAGCTCGCTGGTGTCGTTGACTGTACGCTCGATCTGCGTGAGGGACGGGTACTCGGCGGTGAGATCCAGTAGGGGTTGTGCGGCACCCCACGGGTAGGTCGCGTGCCGCGCGAGCGCCGCTTCTGATCGAAGCCGTCGTAGTCGGCTGCCTTTGCCCATGGAATCGCAGTGTAGGGTGTTGCGGCGCGCGGGGATGGATAGGCCGAGTAGAAGCAGCGCGTCACGTCTTAGTTGACGGCAATGTGCCTGCGGGGTCAGGGCTGAACGCGGAACGCGCGCTCCTCGAATCCGACCACGTCGCCGAGCTGCAACTGCCGCCCGCGTCGCCGTTCGACCTCGCCGTTCACCGTCACGTAGCCGTCGATGATCGCCTCCTTGGCGTCTCCGCCGGAGTCCAGGATGCCGGCGAACTTCAGGAACGCGCTGAGGCGGATGCTCTCGCTGCCGACGGGGACGTCCTGGGGTGCGGGGCGGGTCATGGTTTCAGCATGGCAGGGTCTGCGCGCGATCCCCTCTTGAGTGTCCAGAACACCCGGACGATTCTCCGGCGGTCTCAGGGTGTGTTGGACACTCACGGGGAGGCGCCGCGGCCGGGAGGTCGAAGCGAAGGGCTCGGCGGGAACCGAGACGTGGACGCGACGGCGGGAGTCGAACCCGCCACGCCTTCGGTTATGAGCCGAGGCCCGGGACCGCCCGGATCGCCGCGATGTGCCCCCACGCTAACCCGGGCCCGACGGGCCTCCTACGGGCGTTGCGGATCGTGACCGGATGTGTCGTCGCGTGGCGAAGAAGCTCGCCGACTCTCCAGGATCGCCCGCGTCGAGTGCTCCAGATGGGCGCGCACGGCCCGTTGCGGATCCGCCCACGCCTCCTCGACGTACGCGCGATGCTCCTCGGTCAGAGCCCCGGGCGCGTACGCCGGGCGCACATGCGTCAGCAGCAGGTGCATCTCGGAATCGAGGCGCCGATACTCCTCCGCGATCCGCGGGCTGCCGGCCGCATCGACGAGCGCGAGATGCACGCGCGCGTGCGCGTCGAGCGTGGCGGGCCAGTCTCCGGATGCCTCGGCGGCGGCGAGGGCATCGAGGGCGGCGTCGACCTCGGCCGGACGGATGCCGCGATCCCGCGCGATCCGCACCGCTTCGGTCTCGAGGGCGCAGCGCAACTGCTGCAGGGCGACGAGCGCGTCGTCGTCGAGGAGAGAAACGCGGACGCCGCGATAAGGCTCCGCGGTGACGAGGCGCTCGGCGGTGAGCCGGGTGAGCGCCGTGCGGGCGGTGTGCCGCGAGACGCCGTGCGTCGCGCTCAGCTCCTCCTCCCGAAGGGGCGTGCCGGGCGCCAGTTCGCCGGAGAGGATGCCGGCACGCACCGCGTCCGCGACGAGGTCGGCCGCGCGAGGGCCGGGTACGTAGGCTGCTGTCGCGGCGGAGGCGGGGGAGTCACGCGGGGGCCGTGGCATCCGGAACCTCCTGACGTCGACGAGACGGAACCGACACGACGGCGAGGCCGACGGCGATGAGCGCGAGGCCGAACGCGCTAACGGGTGTGAGCTGCTCGTGCAGCACGAAGAGGCCGAGAAGGGTCGCCGCGAGGGGCTCGGCGAGGGTGAGCGTCGAGACCGTGACGGCCGTCAGGCGCGCCAGACCCCAGCCGAACAGCAGGTACGCGACCGTCGTCGTGACGACTCCGAGCCAGAGGGCGAGCGCCAGCCCGTTGGGGGTTGCGAGCCACGACCCTCCCGCGATCAGCAGAACCGGCAGGCTCGCGACGGCGGCCACGCCGAACACCGTTCCCATCACGCGCGTGGAGTCCCACCCCCTCTCGATCAGCGCCTTTCCGCACACCGTATAGAGGGCGTACGACATTCCCGCGCCGGCCGAGGCGAGCAGTCCGCCCGGCGCGAGCGCCACCGCCCCGCCGGTCACGCCCGACACGAGCACGACGCCGGTGAGCGCGATGGCGGTGGCGAGCATCCACCGGGGGGAGGGGAGACGGCGCGAGCGCACGGCATCCACGATCCCCGTCGCGATGGGGGCCGATCCGAGGGCGACGACCGTGCCGATCGCGACGCCGTTCTCGCGCGTCCCAAGAAAGAAGAGAGGTTGATAGGCGAGGACGCCGATCGCTCCCACCGCGATCAGTCCCGCGGTCGAGAAGCGCGATCCTGTCGGCGTCGGCGTGCGCGGGCGGCGCGCGAGGGCGAGCAGACCCAGGATGCCGCCGCCCACGACGATCCGCGCCGCCCCGACCGCCAGAGGCGAGGCGTCGACGCCGGCGAGCGCCTGCGCGGTTCCGGTCGTGGAGAAGCACAGCGCCGCAGCGAGGATCGCGAGAGCGGAAAGCATGAGTGGATTGTTACACAATCTGGCCGCGCGTGTGGCCGCGCCGGCGAGCTGCCGTGCCGTCGGGCGGAGGTCGTCGGGAACACGCCGGTTCCGGATGCCGTGTGGCGGCGTGTCGGTGATGAACTCCGCGCGACGGTACGCGGGGCGGGGCGCGAGCGGCGGCGCTTGACCCCGTCCTCTGCCGGACGGACGCTCAGGAACCGCTGTGTAACGTAGGTGCATGGCGACGACGGCGGGGCGAGGCATCCTGGCCCTGATCGTCGCCGGCGGACTGCTGGTGTCCGGCGGCATCCTGGCGATGCTGGTCGATCCGTTCGCGCGGACGCCCATCGAAGTCGATTCCACGACCGAGTGGCTCGCCCGCATTCTGCTGCTGTTCGGGGTGGTCTGGATCGTCGTCGGCATGGTCGCGGCCCGCACGCGTCTCGTTCGCCGTCCCGGTGCCGCCGCCGCTCGCGCGAGCTGGATCGCCTCGACGCGGCCGTGGCGGGCGGCGGAATCGAGCCTCGGCCTGCTGCCCCTCGACCGCTGGCTCATGATCGTCGTCCCCGCGGGTGTCCTCGTCGCCACGCGCGTCGTGCAGACTCCGCGCGACGGGCTCTGGGGTGCCGCCCTCGCCGTGCTCGGGTGGCTCTTCTTCGCCATCGTCGTGCGACTCCTGCTCGGGAAGCGCTCGCCGTGGCCGATCATCGCCGCCGTCGGAGGAGCGCTCGTCCTGCGGTGCGTCGTCGCGCTCGCGGTGATCTCGCTCTCGGGTCCCGAGGGGATCTGGCCTGCGCTGTGGGCGATGCCGATGGTCCGCGTGCTCTATCTCGCGCTGGCGTTCGCGCTCCTGGCATGGGTGTTCGTCGTCGCCGGCTGGTCGCTGCGCCCGCAGCTGGGGCGCCGGCGCGCGACCGGTGTCGCCCTGGCCGGGATGGGGATCGCGTACGCCCTGCCCGCGGTGACGATCGCCGTCGTGGGGGCCGGCGACGCCCTGCGCTCGTGGAACGAGCAGATCGGGGTGCTGCCCTGGGACCTCGTCCGGCTCACAGGCGGGCGCGACGGTGACATCCCCGCCGAGCTCGTCATCGGCGCGGCCGTGACGGGTGCGGTCGTGACGGTCGTCGGCATCCTGCTCGCTCTTCCGCAGCGCTCTCGCGAACGCTCGACGCTCTAGTCAGCTCCCCAGGGTGCGGTCGAACGGACCGCCCCGACGAATGTCGCGCACCTCCTTACCCAGCGGCATGAGCGACACCGGCACGAGCTTGAAGTTCGCGATGCCCAGCGGGATGCCGATGATCGTGATGCACAGCGCGATGCCGGTCAGGATGTGCTCGAGGGCGAGCCACCACCCGGCGAGGATGACCCACACCACGTTGCCGAGGAACGAACCGACTCCCGCGGTCGGCTTGGCCACGATCTCGCGCCCGAAGGGCCAGAGCGCGTAAAGCCCGATGCGGAACGCCGCGATGCCCCACGGAATCGTCACGATGAGGATGCACAGCACGATCCCCGCCAGCATGTAGCTGACGAAGAGCCAGAAGCCCGACAGGACGAGCCACAGGATGTTGAGGATGAGGCGCATGCCTCCATCATGGCGGGAGGACTCCGGATGCCAAGGGGGCGAGGCCCATGTCGGAGCCCCCGCCTAGACTTGGACGCGCCATGACCGACGCCTCCACGCCCCTGATCGTCGGCGGTCCCGCACCGTCGGATGCCCGCCCCGACGCCGACCTCCTCCAGGGTCTCAACGGCCCCCAGCGCGAGGCCGTGACCTACCGCGGGCAGGCGCTGCTCATCGTGGCCGGTGCCGGCTCGGGAAAGACGAGTGTGCTCACCCGGCGCATCGCCTCGCTGCTGCGCACGCGCGAGGCGTACCCCAGCCAGATCCTCGCGATCACCTTCACGAACAAAGCCGCGGGCGAGATGCGCGAGCGCGTGCATCAGCTGATCGGTCAGAAGGCCGATGGCATGTGGATCTCGACGTTCCACTCCGCGTGCGTGCGGATCCTGCGGCGCGAGGCCGAGCAGTTCGGTTTCACCAAGGCCTTCACGATCTACGACTCGGGCGACTCGCGGGCGCTCATCAAGCGTCTCGTGAAAGAGCACGAGGGCGATTCGTTCGGACTCACCCCCGCCGGCACGCAGAGCCGCATCTCGAAGCTCAAGAACGAGCTCGCCGACGCGGAATCGTATGCGCGATCGGCCAACATGAGCGACCCCGCCGAGCGCATCTTCGTCGAGATCTTCTCGTCGTACCAGCGCGAGCTGCAGCGGGCCAACGCCTTCGACTTCGACGACCTGATCGCCCAGACCGTCTATCTCTTCCGTGCCTTCCCGCAGGTGGCCGACCGCTACCGCAAGCGCTTCCGCCACATCCTGGTCGACGAGTACCAGGACACCAACCACGCGCAGTACGCGCTGATCCACGAGCTCACCCGGCCCGTGGGGTCCGACGCCGAGCCGTTCTCCTCCGGCGGCATGATGATCTTCGACGCCGACCCTTCGACAGGCTCAGGGACCGACGGGGGCGCCGCGTCGCTCACCGTCGTCGGCGACTCCGACCAGTCGATCTACGCCTTCCGCGGCGCCGACATCCGCAACATCAGCGAGTTCGAGCGCGACTACCCGGGCGCGAAGGTCGTGCTGCTCGAGCAGAACTACCGCTCGACGCAGAACATCCTGTCGGCGGCCAACGCCGTCATCGCGAACAACTTCGACCGCAAAGACAAGAAGCTCTGGACCGACGTCGGGGCGGGCGACCCGATCATCGGCTTCACCGGCTACTCGCAGCACGACGAGGCGCAGTTCGTCGCCGACGAGATCGAGGCGCTGCACAAGAAGGGCGTCGACTACTCCGGCATCGCGGTCTTCTACCGCACCAACTCGCAGTCGCGTGCGCTCGAAGAGATCTTCATCCGCTCGGCCGTGCCCTACAAGATCATGGGCGGCACGAAGTTCTACGAGCGCGCCGAGATCAAAGACGCGCTCGCCTACCTCGTCGCCGTGGCGAACCCCGCCGACGGCATGGCGGTCCGCCGCATCCTGAACCGCCCGCGACGCGGTATCGGCGACGTGACCGAGACGGCCATCGCGCGCTACGCCGCCGAACACGACATCACCTTCCGTGACGCCCTGGCCAACTCCGCGCAGATCGGCGTCGGGCCTAAGCTCCAGAAGGCGATCGACCAGCTCGACGCGGTGCTCACCGAGGCCACAGCGATCATGCTCCCGGCATCCGGGGAACTCGCTCCCTCCACCTCGGTCACCGAGGGACTCACCCTGCTGCTCAACAAGAGCGGATACTTCGACGCCCTGCGCGCGAGCAAAGACCCGCAAGACGAGGCCCGCCTCGAGAACCTCGACGAGCTCATCGCGGTCACTCGTGAGTTCGCGCGGAACAACCCCGAGGGAACGGTGATCGACTTCCTCACCGAGGTGACGCTGGTGGCGGATGCCGACGACCTCGACGACGCGTCCGGCTCGGTCTCCCTCATGACCCTGCACACCGCGAAGGGTCTCGAGTACGACGCCGTCTTCCTGACCGGTGTCGAGGAGGACCTGCTCCCGCACCGAATCTCGGCGAACGAGCCCGGTGGTCCTCAGGAGGAGCGGCGACTCTTCTACGTCGGCATCACGCGCGCGCGTAAGCGTCTGCACGTGTCGCTCGCGATGACCCGCGCGCAGTTCGGCGAGGTCACGGTGGCGATGCCGAGCCGTTTCCTGCAAGAGATCCCGGCCGACCTCATCGACTGGCGCCAGTCGCCGGGCGACGTCAACGGTCGAGGCGGGTCGCAGTCGCGCGCGCTGAATGCGCGCGGCCGCCGCCCGGGTCAGAGCGGGGGCGGAAGCCGCTACGGAGACGACCTCGTCCCGCTGCCGAAGCGCGCGCCGGCCGACCCGAGCAAGTTCCCCAACCGCATTCCCGCGAAGGTTCGCGACAACGGCGACATGGTCCTGGCATCGGGTGATCGCATCCGTCACGACGACTTCGGTGAAGGTCGTGTGGATGCCGTGACGGGCGAGGGAGCGAAACGCGTCGCGCACGTGCGCTTCGACACCGTCGGCCCGAAGAAGCTGCTGATCAAGATCGCGCCGATCACCAAGCTCTAGCCGGAGGGTCACCTCCGAGTTCACCCGGGGGCGACGCGAGAAGAAGGCACGCGGCTAGGCTGGCCCAATGGCTCTTTTCTCGCGCCGAAACAAGTCCGACGACCGCGCCGACACCACGATCGAACCGGGCGAGCAGCCCGTCGACCCGGCCGGTCCAAGCGACGCCACCGATTCCGCGGACGCCGGCACCGAAGCCGCCGCCGCACCCACCCCGAACGTCACCATCTCGACCTCTTCGTTCCGCGGGGTCGGTGCCGCTCCCGAGACCCCCTCGACGCCGCCGGTCGCGGCACGTCCGTCGGCGCGGCAGCCGGGCCCGATGGAGGCGCCCGAGGGCTTCGAGTCGATCCCCGGCCTGCGCGACAACGCGCTTCTCGCGACGGCGCTGGCCGAGATCAAGGGCCAGCCGGAGCCTCCTCAGCTGCTGAACGTCGCTCGCCAGTTGCTGCAGGGACACGTCTTCCTGCGCGTGAAGGGTGACGCACGCGCTCTTCTCGCCGAGGGCAAGGACCTGCCCCTCGCGATCGCGACCCGCGGAGACGAACAGCTCGTCCTCGCCTACAGCAGTGGCCAGGCGCTCAGCAAGAGCGTCGAGGCCGACGGCGACCGCGACACCTCCGCGATGGGGCAGCCGATCATGGCGCTCCTGCGGCACGTCCTCGACGGTCCGTACGCCGGAATCGTCCTCGACCCGGCGTCCGACGACGCGCGTGCCGTGCTGCCGTCGGCGCTGCTGGAGCGAATGGTCGGCGAGGCCGATGAGCAGCTGCGCGTCAAGACCGCGCTCAGCGAGAAGCGCACCGACGACACGGCATCCGCGATCGTCTCGGCGATCGTCGACGGTGTCCCGCTCTGGATCGCGGTGAACCAGACCGAAGAGGGCGGAGCGGTCGGCGTCGCCGAGTCGCGCTCCGCCACGGGCGAGCGCTTCCTCGAGGTGTTCTCGCACCCGCTCGAGCTCCTCGCGCTCGGTCGCGGCGACCAGCCCGTGCCGCTCAAGGCGGAACAGCTGGCCAAGGCCCTCGCGAGCGACGAGGGGCTCACCGGCCTGCTCGTCGATCCCGCCGGCCCGTGGATCCGTCTGTCGCGCGCCGACCTCGCTCCGGTTCTGGCGCTCGCGGAGTAATTCGTCGCGGGGCTAGTCCTCGCGCGGTGTGCGCGGGACCGACTGCGGGCTGTGCGTCAGGGCTCGGACCGGCGCGTCCCGTGCCGTTCGAGCCTCGCGCGCCCGAGCGCCGCGTGCGAAACTCCTGAGCTTCCGCGCACTAGCGGTTTCGGCGTGCGGTTTCATCCGCGCGAGGGCCCATTCCTCAGGAGTTTCGCCCGCGTGCGGATGCCGCGGGCTCGGGCGTCGGAGCCGTCAGACCCCGTACAGCTCGCCGACGGGGACGGCGACCGGCAGGACGTTGCCCGCCGGCGCGAGCGGGCACGCCCACATCGGGTCGTACGCGCACGAGGGGTTGTACGCGAAGTTGAAGTCGATCACGAGCGTCTCCGGGGTCGCGCCCCGGCCGAGGTCGGCGCCCTTGATTGTGTCGATGAGGTAGCGGCCACCGCCGTAGGTGCCGCTAGGGCGTCCGGCGGCGGCATCGCGAACGGGGATGAACAAGCCCCCGCCGTACGAGGTCAGCCGCCACACGTCGAGAGATCCCGTGTCCGGTAGTTCGACGCGGCCGATGCGTTCGAAGCCGACTTCGCCGTCGGTTCCGGTCGTGGCGACGAACGACGCTTCGTCGGCGTCGAGCAGCGGTACGTCGAACCGCCACGCCGTGTCGTAGGGCGCGAGCGGGAGACCCGTGAACGCCTCACGCTGCTCGGGGAGCAGAGGCGTCGCGGGATGCCCGGCGAAGAGTGCGTCGCGCTCGATACGCCAGAGCTCGTGCGCCTCCTCGGGGTCATCCGCCTCGCGCACGGCGTCGTAGAGGGCGAACACGCGGCGACGCCAGTCGGCGATCTCGAGGGCGGTGCGGGCGGCAGCGGAGGTCATCGTTCGAGCGTACGGGCGGCCGGATGCCACGGCTCGGGGTGGACAGCGGGCGGCTGCCGTGATGCTCGGGGCCTCCCTGCCCCGGGGCCCGGCTGCACCTCGAGCGCGAAAGCAGGAGTGCGCATGGTCCGCGCCTCGGCTCGAGCGAGGGAACGCGACGACCACGCACCGCAACGGGGCAGACACGAGCCCTGCCCGCGCACTAGCGTCGGGGCATGGCATCCCCTCGCATCACCCTGACCGCGCCGGGCCCGCACGGGGACCGGGAGATCGGGCTGTCGAGTCCCGACCGGGTGCTGTGGCCCGAAGTGGGCATCACCAAGCGCGAGTTGGCCGAGTACTTCCTCGCCGTCGCCGATCCGTTCCTCGCGGCCAACGGGAATCGCCCTGTCTCGCTCGAACGCTTTCCCGAGGGCATCGGCGGTGAGAGTTTCTTCTCGAAGAACCCGCCGAAGGGGGCCCCCGATTTCGTGGAGGCGGTCACCGTCACGTACAACAGCGGGCGGCGGCATCCGCAGCTCATCGTCACCGAGATCGGCACCGCCGTCTGGGCGGCGCAGATGAACACGATCGTCTTCCATCCGTGGGCGTCGCTCGCGAGCGACCCCGATCACCCCGTCGAACTCCGCATCGACCTCGATCCGCAGCCGGGCACCGGCATCTCCGAGGCCGTGACCGCCGCGCTTGAGCTGCGCGCCGTGCTGCGCGAGGCGGGTCTCGAGGCCTGGATCAAGACGAGCGGCAACCGCGGCCTGCACGTGTTCTGCCCGATCGAGCCGACGCACGAGTTCCTCGACGTTCGGCACGCGGTGATCGCCGCGGCCCGGGAGCTGGAGCGGCGGATGCCGGATGCCGTGACCACCAATTGGTGGAAAGAGGAGCGGGGGCAACGCATCTTCGTCGACTTCAACCAGGCGAACCGCGACCGCACGATGGCGGGGGCGTACTCGCCGCGCGCCCTGCCCGCCGCGACCGTGTCGACTCCGATCGGATGGGACGAGCTCGACGGTCTCGACCCGAGCGCATTCACGGTGCGGACAATTCCCGACCGGTTGGCATCCGTCGGCGACCCGTGGGCTGACTTCGCGGCGAATCCCGGCCGCATCGACACGCTGTTGGAGTGGTGGGAGCGCGATCTCGACAACGGCTTGGGCGAGCTGCCGTTCCCTCCGGAGTTCCCGAAGATGCCTGGCGAGCCGCCGCGTGTGCAGCCGTCGCGCGCGAAGGCACCCGAGGCGTGATCCTCGACCGGTGACCTCCCGGGGTGGCGCCGGCCGAGACCTCTCCGGCGGCACCCGCACCGCAGCCCCGGGCCGCGACCGGTCCGGCCGTGACCCCCTCAGCGTGCCCCGCCCCCCGCGGGGCTTTGAAGCCCTCCCTGGTCACAACGAGGGCCCGTGAACTGCGCCGAATGCACGCTGGCGGGCGCTCGGCGCATGCATTCGGCGCACGTCAGCGTTCGTCGGCGACGTGCGGGGACCCATGCCAAGGGGCGGGGCGGCGGGGCGACGGTTGCCGCGCGGCGGGCTCAGTCGAGCACGCCGCCCAGGTCGTACGCGCTCACGGTTTCGAGCTGCGCGAACGTGCACGATTGCGCGTCGCGGTCGGGGCGCCACCGCTCGAACTGCACGGTGTGGCGAAAGCGCATGCCCTCGAGCTGGTCGTAGCGCACCTCGAGCACGCGCTCGGGGCGTAACCGGACGAACGACACATCTCTGGATGCCGAGAACCGCGAGCGATCGGTCTCTCCGACGACCGCTTCGCCGTCGGCATCCCGCTCGACCAAGGGGGCGAGCTCGTCGATCAGCTCGAGACGACGCTTGTCGGTCCAGGCGGATACGCCGCCGACGCCATGGAGTCGACCCTCGTCGTCGTAGAGCCCGACGAGGAGCGAGCCGACGCCCTGACCCGACTTGTGGATGCGATACCCCAGCGCGACCACGTCAGCCGTGCGGGCGTGCTTGATCTTGAACATCGTGCGCTTGTTCGGGGCGTATGGCTGGGCGAGGGGCTTGGCGACGACACCGTCGAGCCCGGCGCCCTCGAACTCCGCCAGCCAGCGACGGGCGAGGTCGGGGTCGTCGGTCGTCCGCGTGACGTGAACCGGGTGAGGAACCGCGCCGAGCAGATCTTCGAGCTGGGCCCGCCGCTCGGAGAAGGGCTCGGACTGTAGATCGCGGTCGCCGCGCGCGAGCAGGTCGAACGCGATGAACATGGCCGGGGTCTCTTGCGAGAGCATCGTCACGCGGGACGCGGCGGGGTGGATGCGCTGCGACAGTGCCTCCCAGTCGAGGCGCTGCGCGCCGGGCTCGCCGCGCGCGACGACCACCTCGCCGTCGATCAGGCAGGGCTCGGGCAGGATCTCGGCGAAGGCCGCGACGAGCTCGGGGAAGTACCGTGTGAGAGGCTTCGCGCCGCGGCTGCCGATCTCGACGTCGGTGCCGTCCCACGACACGAGCGCCCGGAAGCCGTCCCATTTGGGCTCGTAGCTGAACCCGCCCTCGACCTTGCTGTGGTCGGGGATCGCCGGTACGGCCTTCGCCAGCATCGGCGCCGGGATCTCGTACGGCATGGTGTCAGTCCGAGCTCTCGTCACCGGCCAGGGGGACCGGGTTCCGGCGCTTCTTGCGGCGCGCCCACTCGGCAGGTTCGTCGGGGCCGTTCCAGACGGTGATGATGCCCCACGCGACGGCGGTGAGCGGCACCGCGAGAAGGGTGCCCAGGATGCCGCCGATCGCGGTTCCACCGGCGAGCACGACCAGCACGACGAAGGAGTGCAGCTTCATCGTGCGCCCCATGAGGACGGGCTGGAGGAAGTTGCCCTCGAGCTGGTTCACGAGCACGACGACACCGACGACGATGAGGGCGACGATCGGCCCGTTGGTGACGAGCGCGACGAGCGCCGCGAGAATGCCCGCGGTCACCGCACCGACGATCGGGATGAACGCCAGGAGGAACACGAGGACCGCGAGCGGCAGGGCGAGGGGCACCTGGAGGATCAGTAGACCGATGTAGATGCCGATCGCGTCGACGGCGGCGACGGAGGCCGTGCCGCGGACGTAAGAGCCGAGAACCGTGACGGTCTTGTCGCCGATACGGCGCGCGCGGTCGTAGTGGCTACCGTGGAACGGCCGCAGGACGAACTCCCACATGCGCGGACCGTCCTTCAGGAAGAAGAACAGGATGACGACCATCAGCACGAAACCGGTGACGAACGACGCGATCGCGCTCACACCGGCCAGGGCGCCCGTACCGAACTGCGAGCTCGTGACGAAGTCTTGGATGCCCTGAACGACCTGGTTGACCTGGTCGGGCGAGACCGCGAACGGCAGGGTGTGGTACCAGTCCTGAGCCTGCTCGAAACCCTTCGTCGCCTGCGACGACAGGTAATCCCACTGGTTGATGACCGCGTTGACGACGAGCCAGCCGAGCGCGGTGAGGACGACGACGACGGCGAGGAGGGTCAGCAGCGTCGCGAGGACCGAGGGCACGCCTTTCTTGCGCATCCACATCGTCACGGGCCCGAACGCGGAGGCGAAGATGAGGGCAAGGATCAGGGGGATGATGACGAGCGTCACCTGCTGGATGCCCCAGATCAGCCCCGCCACGAGGATTGCCACGACGATGATCTGCACCGCCCGCACGGCGAGGCGTCCGAAGCCGTCGGCCCACAGGCTCTTCGGCGGCGGCTCGACCGCTGCCGCAGCGGAGGCGATGGCGTCGCGAGGCGCGGGATGACGAGAGAACAGGCCCATGCGACGACGTTAGCGGGAGCCACCGACATGGCCCGCGCGGCTTGCGCGGGTCGCGATCGCGGATTAGGCGCCGGGCGCCCGGCATCCGGGGTCAGACGAACGCGCTCATCCCGGTGATGTCGCGACCGAGGAGGAGCGCCTGGACGCTCTCGGTGCCCTCGTACGTGTGGATGGCCTCGATATCGGCCATGTGCTGCATGACCCCGTTCTCGAGCAGGATGCCATTGCCGCCGAGCAGGTCGCGAGCGATCGCCGCCACGCGGCGGGCGGCTCGCGTGTTGTGGTACTTCGCGAGCGATGCCTGCGTAGGGCGCAGGCCGCCCGAGGCTTCGAGGTCGGCGAGGCGGCGGCAGTACAGCTGCATCGCGGTGAGTTCGTCGAGCATCTGCGTGAGGCGTTCCTGCACCATCTGGAACTTCGCGAGGGGCTTCCCGAACTGCATGCGTTCGGTGGCATACGTTCGTGCGATCTCGTAGCACGCTGTCGCGTGACCCAGGGCCGACCACGCGACCCCTGACCGTGTGGCGAACAGCACGGTCGACGCGTCCTTGAAGGTGTGAGTGCCGGGGAGGACGGCATCCGGAGCCAGGCGCACGTCGTCCATGGCGATGTGGGCCTGATGGATGCCACGGAGCGACACCTTGCCGGTGATGACGGTGCCCGTGTATCCCGGGGTGTCCTGCTCCACGAGGAAGCAGCGCACCTTGCCGTGATCTTCGTCACCCTCGGCGTCGACGCGGGCCCAGACGAACGTGATGCCGCCGGACGCGCCGTTTCCGATCCACTTCTTCGTGCCGCTGAGCGACCACCCACCGGTCCCTGAGCCTGTCGAAGGGACGCGGGTTGCGGTGGTCTCGAGCGAGACCGAGTCGGAGCCGTGGTCGGGCTCGGTCAGCGCGAACGCGCCGAGCACCGTGCCGTCGGCGAGGGGCTTCAGCCAGCGTTCCTGCTGCTCGGGGGACCCGAAGAGGGCGAGGGTGCGGAGCGCTAAACCGCCCTGCACCGCGAGGGCCGTGGCGAGCGAGCCGTCGTGGCGTGACACCTCCATGTTCACCAGGCCGGCGGCGAGGGGCGAGGAGTCCGGCAGGTCGGGGTGCTCGATGCCGTCGGTGAACAGCTCGAGTTCGCCCATGCGCCGGAGAAGCTCGACGGGGTAGGTCGCGGCATCCCACTCGCCCTGCATGCGGGTGCCGACCTCGTCGCAGAAGGCTTTGGCGCGATCCCAGATCGCGCGGTCGGCGTCGGGGACGTCGGCGAACACGCCGTAGTAGTCGGTGTCGCGGCGGCCGAGCAGATCGTAGTGCGAGACGCGCTCGCCGGGCAGCGTACGGGCATCGGCATCGATGGTCATGGTTCCCAGTATCGCTCATGTTGGTACTGAGTGTCACGCCATGATCCCGTGCCGTGTGTCGCGGAATCCTCCCCCGCGGGCGGGATGCGCCTGAACGTCCAGAACACCCGGACGCCCTCGCGCCCGGCTCCGGGTGTTTCGGACATTCACATGCCTCGGAGTGCGGCGAGGGCGGCATCACGCGGGGAAGAGAGGGCGTTCCGGGTAGGGTCGCGAGGGTGAGCGCGCTGACCTTCCTCCCTGCGACAGAGCATCCTGATCTGCTGGCCGCGCCCGTCGCCGTCGCGATCGCGGCGCTGGATTCCGCGACCGCCTCGCGCATCGACGTGGCGGCCATCGACCCGGCGCTGGCCGACACCGCCGCGTTCTGCGAGGCCTACGGTCAGAGCCTGGACATCTCGGCGAACTGCCTGGTCGTGCAGGGGACGCGCGGCGGCGTCACCTCGACGGCGGCCTGTCTCGCCCTGGCGACGACCCGCCTCGACGTCAACGGCGCGGTGCGGCGCCTGCTCGACGCGCGCAAGGCGACATTCGCCCCGATGGACGACGCCGTCGCGCAGACCGGCATGGAGTACGGCGGCATCACGTCGCTCGGCATCCCTTCCGAGTGGCGCCTGCTGCTCGACGCGCGCGTGGCGGCGCTGCCGCGGGCGATCGTCGGTGCCGGGATCCGCGGCGCAAAGTTGTTCCTCCCCGGTGAGGTCTTGGCATCCCTCCCCGGCGCCGAGGTGATCGAGGACCTCGCGAAGCCCGTCGCCTGACATCGCGGCCCTGCCGCCCGTGCCGTGGCGGGGTTCCTCCGGCGCGTGCGGAGTTGAGTGTCCAGGACACGCCGCAACATACGCGTCCCTTACGGCGTGTTTTGGACACTCAACGCCGAGGGAACGAGCGCGCTACTCGCCGAGCGAGGCGCGGAGGCGCCGCGTCACCTCGGCCGCGGGCATGCGGCGGGGGAAGGCCGCGACGATGAGGTCGTCGCCGGCCGCGTCGTCGCCGGCGGGGTGCACCCCGTAGCGGCGGAGCACGTCGTCGAGAGCGCGACGGAGAACGGATGCCGGCACCCGAGCGCCCCGCATGAGCCGGCGCAGCACGTGGTTGTGCACCGCGGTGACCAGGGCCGCGAAGCCGACGGCATCCAGGGAGTCGAGCCCGGGGAGCGCTTCGCGCAGGTACTCGTCGAAGAGGCGCTCGTAGCGGAACACCGTGATGATCTCGCGGTCGCGCAGTCCCGGAACCTGACGCACGATCGCGTAGCGGCGCCGCGCGAGCTCGGGGTCGGCCGCGAAGTGCCGGAACACCCGCACCGACGCTTCGCACACCGCCGCCCACGGGTCGTCATGCGGCTGGGCGAGGTACGCCCGTGTCTCGGCGAGCAGAACTTCGTGATCAGCGAAGACGACGTCTTCTTTGCCGCCGAACTGCCGGAAGAACGTCGAGCGCGACACCCCCGCGGCCTGCGCGATCTGCTCGACCGAGGTCTGGTCGTACCCGCGCTCGGCGAACAGGTCGATGGCCGCGGCCACCACGGCCGTGCGGCTCGAGGGGGCAGCGGCGTCACTCACCCTCGAAGCCTAACGGCGCGGGGTCTCAGCGTCGCCGCGACCGCACGCGCACGACGATGACCACCACGGCTCCCACGATGAGGAGCACGATCGCCCCGATGGCGAGCGGCAGTAATGCCGAGGCATCCATTCCGCTGTTGGCGAGGCGCGACGGACCGGCGGCGACGGGCGTCGTCGCGGATGCCGACGGCGACGGGGAGTTCGTTGGGGAGGCAGTAGGGGTCGGGGTGGGCCTCGGAGTCGGGGTGGGGCTCGGGCTCGGGGTCGGCGCGGGGGGAAGCGCCGCGAGAGCCGCTTCCGCGTTGATGAGTCCCGCGCCGACCGAGTTCTCGACGGAGACGAAGTCGTTCGGTGCGTCCATCGGCGTGGCCGTCGAGGTGAGGAGGGCGCGCAGGCCCTCCTGGCCGAGGTCCGGCGTCTTCGACAGCACCAGCGCGGCGACGCCGGCGGCGTTGGGAGCGGCCGCCGAGGTTCCGACGAACGTCTTCACCGCCGGATCGTCGGTGGGCATTCCCAGGACCGAGTTGCGCGCGCGGTCGACCGACATCACGTCGGGTCGGCTCACCACGGGCCGCGGCTCGAGGATCGCCGACGGCGGGTCGGCGGTGGCCGATCCGAACGCCCAGACGACGGGGCCGTAGCTCGAGAAGTACTCCACCTCGGTGGGATCGTCTACCGGGGACGCGCCGATGGAGAGAGCCGCGGGGTCGCCGTTGTGCCCGGTGTTGGTCCGCCCGATGATGTCGTCGCCCGCCGAGCGCCAATATTCGGCCGACCGAAGGGTGGCGCCCTGGCCGAAGATGACCGAGATGGGTGGGAGGGGCAGGGAGGTGTCGGCATCCGGAATCACGATGCGCGCGACCGAGATCTCGACCTCCGTCGGGGTCGCGGACGCGGGGAGCGTGACGGTGAAGCCGGGAGTGCCGTCGAGCATCCGGGTCGCGGGAGTCGCGAGGATCTCGCCGTCGACCGTCACGATCGGGACCAGCAGGCCGCTGACTCGGCCGAGCGGCTCTCCCCACTGCACGTCGACGGGGGTGCTGTCACCCGCGCCGACGGTGTAGCCGAGGGTGGCATCCGTGCCCTCGCCGGGATCGACGTCGAGGCAGTCGACGGGGGTGTCCCAGCCCTGTGCCTCGGCGCCCGTCACGATGTCGTCGGGGCAGGCAATCGGGCGGTAGGCGGGGGTTTCCCAGCCGTTGATGGGGGATGTTTCTTGACCCGGGCGGGGATCCCGAGCGAGCGCCGTCGAGTTTCCGGCGGCCGAGAAGTACGCCACGCCCGCTTCGTTCGCCCGCGCGATCGCCTCGCCGACGGGGGAGCGCTGGAAGACGGGCTCGTTCTTGGGTTCGACGTCGTCGACGATGATGTCCGCCCCGTCGGCCACGAGCATCTCGATCGCCTCGATGACGGATGCCGCGTGCCCCTCGTCGACGGAGGCGAAAGCGAGTTCGGCACCCGGCGCGATGCCGTGCACGAGCTGGACCATCGCGCGACCTTCGTCCGTGCCCTCGGCGGCTTCACGCACGACGTGGACGGGGGTCTCGTGTCCGCAGGGGTTCCCCGGGCCGGGGAGGAGTCCGTTCGCGATGTCGTCGGCGACGGTCGCGCCGGGAGCCGAGGTGCGGCCGAAGGAGTCGGAGATGACGCCGACCTTCACGCCCGTGCCGTCGACGCCGAACGTCTCTCGCGCAATGTCGGCGCGCAGGGGCGCGTCGGCGTCGACGGGGATGGTGCGGCAGGATTCCGGAGCAGCGGGCGTGGCGGCGAGAGCCGCGGGGGCGACCCCACCGGCGATGAGGATAAGAGCGAGGGCGAAACCGACGGACGTACGCAAGGCGGGGGACTCCTGGTCGACGACGCCGTCGGCCGGGTGGCTCGGCGGTGGCTCGAGGAGCCGACGAGCCTCATCCTATGGTCTGCACTCAGCTAACGCACAGGTTTCTCGCGAGCTCGAGACCGCGGACTCGTTCAGCTCTTCGCGCCCGTGAACGCGAGAGCCCCGCCGAGACTGATCATCATGACGCCGCCCGTGCCCGACAGTGTCGAGATGCGCTTCGGCGACCGCGCGAACCAGGTGCGCGCCGTGCCCGCGGCGAGAGCCCACACGCTGTCGCACGTCAGGGCCATCAGCTGGAACATCAGCCCGAGGATGAGCAACTGCAACCACACGGCATCGGCGTGCGGCGCGACGAACTGCGGCAGCACGGCGACGAAGAAGGCGATCGTCTTGGGATTAGTCAGGCCGACGACAAAGCCCTGGCGCAGCAGTGTCCACGAGGAGGTGGGGCCGCGGGTGGCGCCGGTGACCGCAGCGTGGCGGTGACGGATCGCCTGGATGCCGAGCCACACGAGGTAGATCGCCCCGACGATCTTCAGCACCGTGAACGCCACGATGGAGGAGGCGACGATCGCGCCGACACCGAACGCGACGGCGAGCACCGCGGGAACCGTGCCGAGGGCGTTGCCGACGACGCTCAGGACACCCGCACGGCGGCCGAGGGCGATGGAACGCCCGATGACGAACAGCACCCTGGGCCCCGGAATGACGATGATGACGACGGATGCCGCCACGAAGGCCAGCATGTTCTCGATCGGAGGCATGCGTGCAGCGTACTGCTGTCGCGTTTCGGGGACGTTCCGTTGTGGTGCGTCGGGGCGTTGTTTGCCGGTGTTCGTCGCTTCGGGGGTGCTTGGGCGGCGAAATGCGGCAAGTCACGCGGGGTCGGGCCGGCGCGCGGACGCTTCGTTTGCCGCTATTCGTCGCTTCGGGGTGCTGGGGCGGCAAGGTGCGGCAAATGACGCGGCATCGCGCGGGAACGGGATGCTTCGTTTGCCGCTGTTCGTCGCTTCGGAGCGCCTGAGCGGCAAAGTGCGGCAAGTCACGCCGGGACCGCTCTACGCCGGCACGGCCTCCCGCGCCAGCAGCTCGCTGACGCGCCCCACGCACCCGCCGCAGCCGGTCCCCGCGCGGGTCGCGGCCTTCACGCACGCGACCGTCGGCTCCCCGGCCGCGATCGCCTCGCGGATGGCCCCGGCGCTCACGCCGTTGCACCAGCACACGGTGGCATCCGCGGCGAAGGGGTCGGCGACGACGGCCATTCCGGCGTCGGGGGCGTCGAGCCGGAGCAGCGACGAGCGGTCGGCCGGGAGCTCCGAGCCGCGCTCGAACAACAGGGTCAGTTCGGCGCCGGTGCGTGGCATCCCGACCGCGACGAAGCCGGTGAGCACGCCCTCGACGGTGACGAGCTTCACGTAGGCGCCCCGCGCGGGGTCGGCCCAGAGGGTGACCTGGGGGCCGTGGCATCCGGGAGCGTGCGAGAACGGGTCGGCGTCGACCGCGCCCCCGGCCACCACGTCGATCCCCTCGGCCTTGAGCATGACGACACCGGGGCGTTCGACGGATGCCGGCCCCGAGGCGCCCGTCGAGAGCAGCGCCGCGAGCCGATCGGCCTGACGCCAGCCCGGCCCGACGAGTCCGCTCGGGCCGCCCGGGACGCGGCCGTGGGCGTCGGCGTCCGCGGGATCGGCGACGTGCGCGCAGTCGCCGATGGCGAAGATGTCCGGGTCGGTCCACGAGCGCGAGGAGGCGTCGACGAGGATGCCGGCCGAGGTGGCGAGGCCGGCGAGGGATGCCACTTCCGTTCGCGCCGCGACCCCGCACGACAGCACGAGCAGGTCTCCCGCGAGCACCTTGCCGTCGGCGCAGACGAGGCCGTCGAACCACGCGTGCCCGTGGTCGTCGTATCGGAGGAGGATGCTCTCCGCGCGCGCGTGGTGCGCCATCTCGACGCCGACGGCGGTGGCCGCGGCGGCCAGGACGCGTCCGCCGTTCTCATCGAGCGTGCGGTTCATGGGAGCTGCGGAGTGGTAGGCCACGACGACGTCCGCCCCCGCCTCGGCCGCCGCGAGGGCGAGCTCCATGCCGAGCACTCCCGCGCCGAGCACGACGATCCGCTGCCCGGCTGAGACGGACGCGCGCACGTGTTCCGCGTCGGCGAGGTCGCGTAGCGCGACGACGCCGCGGGGGAGGGGAGCCCCGCCGAAGTCGAGTTCTGCGGGGGAGGCTGAAACGGAAGCCCGGTCGCGCCGCGCGCGTTCCATACCGGCGAGCGTCGGGACGTTCGCGCGGGCACCGGTCGCGAGCACGAGCCGGTCGTAGTCGAGACGGATGCCGTCGTGCAGGCGCACCGAACGGCGGTGGCGGTCGACGCCCACCACCGTCGTCGCGAGGTGGAACCGCACGCCGGCTTCTTCGGCGACGCGCCGATCGTCCATGTCGAGGCCGGCTCGTTCGGTGCGGCCGACCGCGTACTCAGCGAGCAGGACGCGGTTGTAGACGTCGTGCGGCTCGGCGCCGACGACCGTGAGGTCGATGCGTCCCTCGCGCACCGCGGGCAGCAGCCCGTCGATCAGCCGCGCCCCGACGGGGCCGTAGCCCACCAGCACCACACGCTCAGACATGGGTTCCCTCCTCGGTGCGAACAGCGCCCGGATGCTCCGACACCACCATGGGCCCGTGCTCGGACGCCGGCACGGGGACAGCGGCATCCGGAGCCACCCGCACCCGCGTGCGCTTGAACTCCGGCATGGCCGATGTCGGGTCGACGATCGCCTCGGTCAGGCGGTTCGCGCACTCGTCGCCGGCGTAGTGGAACGGTAAGAAGACGGTGTCGTGACGGATGTCGGTCGTCACCGTCGCGCGCGCCCGCACCGTGCCGCGCTCGTTCGAGACGGCGACGAGCGCATCTTCCCGGATGCCGAGCCGCGACGCCGTGGCCGGATGGATCTCGAGCCGCGCCTCGGGGCGGGCACCGTTCAGCTCGGCGACGCGACGGGTCTGCGTGCCCGACTGGTACTGCTGCAGGTAGCGGCCGGTGACGAGGGTCAGCTCGCCGCCGCGGTCGATGGGCGCCGGGGGAGTGGCATCCACCGGCACGAGACGCGCACGGCCGTCGGCGTGGGCGAAGCGCTCGGTGAACGGACGCGGGGTGCCCTCCGAGCGGTAGGGCCAGTACGCCTCAATGCCCGTGTCGAGCAGCGCGTGCGAGAGGCCGGAGTAGTCGGCGATGCCGCCCTCGGACGCACGGGCGAGCTCTTCGAACACCTCCGACGGAACCGTCGACCAGGTGGATGCCGCGTCCAGCCGCCGCGCGATCTCGGCCATGATCCATAGCTCGCTGCCGGCACCCTCGGGTCCCGGCAGCGCTTGGCGACGGCGAATCACCCGACCCTCGAGGGAGGTCATCGTGCCCTCTTCCTCGGCCCACTGCAGCACGGGGAGCACGATGTCGGCGAGCTCCGCCGTCTCGCTGAGGAAGAAGTCGCAGACGACGAGGGTGTCGAGGGCTTTCAGCCCGGCACGCACGGCCTCGACGTCGGGGGCCGAGACGACGACGTTCGACCCCGCGACGAGCAGCGTCTTCACCGGCCCACCGAGTTCGCCGAGCAGGGCGGTGGCCGGGATGCCGGCATCCGGGATCTCATCCGGATCGACGCCCCACACCCCGGCGACGTGCCGGCGGGCTTCGGGGTCGCGGATGGAGCGGTACCCGGGCAGTTGGTCGGCCTTCTGGCCGTGCTCGCGTCCGCCCTGGCCGTTGCCCTGCCCGGTGAGGGTGCCGTAGCCCGAACCTTCGCGGCCGACGAGGCCGAGCACGAGAGCGAGGTTGATCGCCGCGGTCGCGGTGGCGGTGCCGTCGACGTGTTGTTCGACGCCGCGTCCGGTGAGGATGTAGGCGCGTCCCGCGGCGAGGCGTCGCGCGGTTTCGCGGAGGTGCGCCACGGGGACCCCAGTGGTGGATGAGGTGCGCTCGGGCCACCATGCCGCGACCGAGCGCCGCACCGCGTCGAACCCGCTCGTGCGCTCTTCTATATACGTGCGGTCGAGCAGGCCCTCGGCGATGGCGATGTGAGTGAGGCCGAGCAGCAACGGCAGGTCAGTGCCGGGAGCGGGCTGCAGGTGGGTGCCCGCGCCGTCGTCGGTGAGACGCGCGGTGGCCGACCGGCGCGGGTCGACGACGATGAGTCCGCCCGCGGCGCGCGCTCCGGCGAGGTGCGCGAGGAACGGCGGCATGGTCGCGGCGACGTTCGAGCCGAGCAGCAGGATCGTCTGGGCGTCGTCGAGGTCGGTGACGGGGAAGGGCAGGCCGCGGTCCATCCCGAAGGCCCGATTGGATGCCGCGGCCGCGGACGACATGCAGAACCGGCCGTTGTAGTCGATGCGCGAGGTGCCGAGCGCGACGCGGGCGAACTTGCCGAGCTGGTACGCCTTCTCGTTGGTGAGTCCGCCGCCGCCGAAGATCGCGTTGGCGTCGGGCCCGTGGATGTCGCGCGTCGAGCGGAACGCCGCGGCCACGGCATCCAGTGCCTCCTCCCAGGTGGTCTCGGCGAGGGTCCCGTCGGATTGCCGCATCAATGGCATCCGGAGTCTGTGGGGGGATGCCAGGAGCTCCGCCGACGTCCAGCCCTTGGCGCAGAGCCCTCCCCGGTTGGTGGGGAAGTCGCGGCCGGTGACCGTCGTGTGGCCCGCGTGGCTGACGGTCATGGCGCACTGCAGTGCGCAGTAGGGGCAGTGGGTGTCGGCGGAGCTCATGGGGTCAGATCCGCGTTCCGGTCTTCTTCGACATCCGCAGGTAGACGCCCGCGGTGAGGGCGAGGAACGCGACGTACGCGAGGGCGAACCAGCCGAGGGCGGGGGTGTACGAGCCGAACGTCGTCTTCGAGAAGCCGAGCAGCTGCGGGATGAAGAAGCCGCCGTACGCGCCGATCGCCGAGATGAGGCCGAGGGCCGCGGCCGCCTTGCGCTGCGCGCCGATTCCGCCGTTGGCCTTGAGGGCGAAGATCGTCGGGATCATGCGGTACGTCGAGCCGTTGCCGATGCCCGCCGCCGCGAACAGCACGAGGAAGCACAGCAGGAAGATCGCGAAGTTCTGCATCGGCAGGGTGAGGATCACACTCAGGATGCCGAGTCCCATCACCGTGAAGGCGCCGATCGTGATGACCGTGCCGCCGAAGCGGTCGGCGAGCTTGCCGCCGTAGGGGCGGGCGAGCGAGCCGACGAGCGCGCCCAGGAACGCGAGGGTGACGGTGGCAGTGCCGATCGCGATGCCCTTGAAGTCGGGGAACGTGTCGGCGAGCAGCTTCGGGAAGACGCCCGCGAAGCCGATGAACGAGCCGAAGGTACCGATGTATAGCAGCGACAGCACCCACATGTGCGGCTCTTTGAGAGCGGCGAGGGATGCCGTGATGTCGGCCTTCGCGGCGGAGAGGTTGTCCATGCGGAGGTAGGCGCCGACCATCGCGACGAGGATCAGCGGCACCCAGATGAGGCCCGCGAGCGGGAGGTTGAGGGTCGCCGCGGCGCCGACCGTGATGACGATGGGGACGACGAACTGCGCGACCGAGGCGCCGAGGTTGCCGCCGGCGGCGTTGAGTCCGAGGGCGTACCCCTTCTGCGCGGCCGGGTAGAAGAACGTGATGTTCGCCATGGAGCTGGCGAAGTTGCCGCCGCCGAAGCCGGCGAATGCGGCGATGAGGAGCAAGAGGCCGAAGGGCGTCTGCGGGTTCGACACGGCGATGGCGAGGCCGATGCTCGGGATGAGCAGAAGGCCAGCCGAGACGATCGTCCAGTTGCGGCCACCGAAGCGGGGAACCATGAACGTGTAGGGGATGCGCAGCGTCGCGCCGACGAGGCTCGGCATGGAGATGAGCCAGAAGATCTCACCCGTCGAGAGCTGGAAGCCCGCCGCCGGCAGCGACACGACGACGACCGACCACAGCTGCCAGACGACGAAGCCGAGGAACTCGGCGAAGATCGACCACCGCAGGTTGCGAGAGGCGATGGCCTTGCCTTCTTTGGCCCACTGCGTGGCGTTCTCGGGGTTCCAGTTGTCGATCCAGCGGCCGGGGCGGTGGCTCAGGGCTGCTGTTTCTGGCGCGGTCGTTGCGGCGGGCTGCGCCGTTGCGGCTTCGGGGCGCGGGTCGGTGACGGTCACGGGGTCCTCCGGTGGGCGATGTGGGGAGGTGCAGCGCCCCGCATGGGCTGGGCGTGCCGTCAGCGTAGGGAGGGGGCGTTACCCGGGAGGGCGTCGGGAGGGGCGGGGAGGTAACGGTTGGCTCACCCCGCCGGGCAGGGTGGGAGAGGGGGAGTTTACGTGGGCGTTACACGGGGGAGGGCGGGCCAATAGAAGGCGGCGGGGTTGGCACCACTGGCTGACACCACTGGCTGACACATGACCGATTATCGGAGCGTCGAAACACTGGGAGCAGTCGCGGAGCACTAGTCAGCGCCTACGCGGTCTGGGGACAGTGCCCGCCAGCTCGCAGCGATTGATGTGCGTTCGGCGCCAGCGACCCACAAGCGGAGCTACTCAATTGTCTGTCTGCCTGCACTTGCTGATAGCCATCTACTCCTTGAATGAGCCGTTCTGGCAGTGTGCACATCGTCTGGCTCCGACGGCGACGTTCAGCGCGAAAGTTGCCGACATTGGATCTCGGGGGCCGTCGTTCCCACCCATTGGCGTTTGTCGGCGTCAGGGCTCCGCGCTAGGTTCGGAGAGTTGCAAGGGGGATACAACATGGCGTGGATCGAGCAGTTCTCGGTGGCGGGACTAGCCGGGCGCCCGGAGACCGTGACGCGGAAACTCAACCGGCACGTAAACGTATTCTGGGGGCTCAATGGAGCGGGTAAGACCACGCTCCTCAAGATTCTGCACGCGGCGATGAACAACGACGCGAACGGGCTGGAGGAACTTCCCTTCGACGAAGCGGAGGTCGTGTTCCGCGTCGGACGTGAAGAGGGTCGAGTCGTGCGCCGGTTCTCTAAGACTCAAGAGCAGGACGAGCCCGAAGACGACACGGGCGAAATGTTCATGAGCACCGATCTCAGCGTCGATTCGCCGTGGGAGATCGAGACAGAACGGCCCACCGACTGGGAGACAATCTGGGACACCGCGGACTTTTCAGCGCGCGTCGTGCAGGGAAAGTTCAATCACTCCTACCTGCCCATCACACGCGTGACAGACAGCCGTCGTCGCGGAGGGCCCTCCTACGACTACGCGGGCATGAACGGTCGGTACTCGACCGACGACATTTTCGTTGAGCAGGTGCGCGACCGCTGGCGCGACTACGCGATCAAGAGCACCAGCCGCATCCGCGACATCCAGCAGCAGGGCCTGGCCACGGTGCTAGCCATTCTGTTTGGTGGCTTCCGTGGCCCACAGGCGAGCCTGAGCAAGGGTGGGGACGTGGCGCCGGAGGAGGCCTACAGCCTCGTTCAGTCGTTTCTCCGCGAGCAGAATCTCCCTCTCGTCATGCCGAAGGGCGCGTTTGTCGAGAAGTTCGATGAGTCGCCCACGCATCGCCAGGTCGTGTCCGAAATTCAGGAGGTTCGACGGGAGACGGACGAAGTGCTTTCGCCGCAGCGAGAATTTCAGCGCATCATCGACTCGATGTACGCGGGTAACAAGCACCTTGTACTGTCGTCCCCGCGCACCCCTCGCACGGCTGGATCGCCTCCAATCGGTATCCGGGTCAAGGACAAATCCATTCCTCTGAAGTCGCTTTCCTCCGGGGAGAAGCAGCTTCTTCAGATCCTCCTGGAAACGCTCGGGGCGTCTGGCGAGACGGTGATGATCGATGAGCCGGAGCTCTCGCTCCACGTTGTTTGGCAGCGTGAGCTGGTGGACTCCATGCAGCGCGTGAATGAAGATTGTCAGCTCCTGCTGGCAACCCACTCGCCGGAGATCATGGCTGAGGTGCCCGACGACTGCGTCTTCGAGCTTTGAGCAAGCCAAAGTGGAGCGCGAACGGCTTTGCGCGGCTCGTGCAGATTAGCGGTGACGGCTTCTGGGTGGTCGTCGAGGGCCGCGACCACGACCGCGCGCATTATGAGCGCCTCCTCGAAAACCTGCCTTCCACGAAGGATCGAAATGTAGTCATCCGTTTAGCCGAGCACATCGAAGTCAACGGGAAAGCCGCGGGCGGTAAAGCTCATGCACTCGCGTTACACGACCACCTCCAAGCTTCGAATGACCTCACGCAGTCGAGCAAGTCAGGAAAAGCGCGCGTCGTGTTTATGGTCGACCGCGATCGAGACGACTACCTAGGCAATATGAACTCGTCTCCGAACGTC
This sequence comes from Microbacterium sp. Kw_RZR3, assembly GCF_029222405.1. Lineage (NCBI taxonomy): Bacteria > Bacillati > Actinomycetota > Actinomycetes > Micrococcales > Microbacteriaceae > Microbacterium > Microbacterium sp. Kw_RZR3. Next base: position 35,054 of record NZ_JARHXC010000079.1, read on the forward strand.
ATGTACACGCACAGCACCGACGTGGAGGCCGACATCCTCCTGAACGTCGAGATCTGGCCAGCCGTTCGCGCCGCCTACGGTATTGATTCCAGCCTCTCCGGGAAGATTCGCAAGGTTGTGCCAGACCCTGCGATTGGCCTCGCCAAGCTGTGGGAAGACTGGCTTCGCCTGGGTCTCACTGCTCTCGTGTGCGATGCCGGAAATTGCGCGCCGTGGGCTCAGCCGTCTATGGTCAACGTCCCCACGTTCGAGGCTGTCGACGCCGCTCAGGTGGCGAGGGTAGAGTCGGCGATCCAGACGGTCGCGCCGCGGAAGTACGCAGCGGGAGTCGCGCAGGCATCAAGCCATGTAGCCCGCCACCAGGAGCGCCTTCTGAAGGGCCGTTGGTTATCGAGGTATATCCATGCACTGGTTAAGCACCATCTGAAAGACGAAGTCGTCCGAGTGAATGTGCAGGCTGACGCGGTCATCGACACTGCGCTGATGGGACTGCAGTACACCGGCTCGTGGGCACAGCATTACGAAAGCCGCTTCGCCTCGCTTGTGGCGTCCAACTGAGCGAACGTCGAGGGTCCGTAGGTAGATGAGAGCAAGGTGCGGGCGCAACGTAAGGCCCACGCGGCCGCCATCTGACAACGTGGAGCGGTCGTTTGGCGCAAGCGCGCGTCGCGTCGGCGCACCCTGACACTAGAGAACGTCGTCGAACGAACGGGCGCCTCAGCTGACGGAAAATTGACCATCGGACTTCGCCGCTTCTGCTTACCGACCTCATACACGGCATCGGCCCGCTCGTTGCGCCCCAGATCGCCCACCCGCTCGGCATCCAGTAGCTTCATCTCACCAACCGCTCCGAAGGCAGGTGAAGCCATGTCCCGCACGATCTCGTCGACAGTTCACCCGATCCAGCGCTGCATGGCGGCCTCGAATCCGGTTCTTCACGATTGAGGGTGTAGTTGGGTGAGTGCGTCGGTGGCCGGGTGGGGGTCGAGGTCTCCCGGATGATGGAAGTTCTCACACTGCCCATCGCCGAAAGACCTCGACGTGCTCCACCCTACGTTCGCGACCCCTGACCTGACCACGTTCTGCCGACTTGACGAGCTCGGACTCGAAGCCGTCGGGCAGCTGATCGAATCCGATAAGGCGGTGCTTGAGTGTCGCCTGGCGGAGGCGGATCCGTGGTGTCGGAAGTGCGGGGCGGAGGCGGTGCCGCGTGACACGGTGACGCGGCGCCTGGCGCACGAACCGTTCGGGCACCGGCCGACGACGCTGCTGGTGCGCGTTCGCAGGTATCGGTGTGGTCACTGCAAGCGGACGTGGCGGCAGGACATGAGCGGGGCGGCGGCGCCGCGGGCGAAGATCTCCCGCGGGGGCCTGGAGTGGGCGCTGCGGGGCATCGTCATCGACCACCTCACCGTCACCCGCGTCGCCGCAGGCCTCGGGGTGTCCTGGAGCGCCGCGAACGATGCAGTCCTCGCCGAAGGTCGACGTCGACTCATAGACGACCCGGCCAAGTTCGACGGGGTCACCACGATCGGTGTCGACGAGCACGTCTGGCGGCACACCAGGTTCGGCGACAAGTACGTGACCGTGATCATCGACCTCACCCCGGCGCGCGAGAAGATCGGCCCGGCACGACTGCTGGACATGGTCGAGGGCCGTTCGAAGCAGGTGTTCAAGCAGTGGCTCGCCGCCCGGCCCGCGGACTGGTCGAAGAGAATCGAGGTCGTCGCGATGGATGGGTTCAGCGGGTTCAAGACCGCCGCAGCCGAGGAACTCCCCGACGCGGTCCCCGTCATGGACCCCTTCCATGTCGTCCGCCTCGCCGGTGACGCCCTGGACCGGACCCGTCAGCGCGTCCAGCAGGCCACTCTCGGGCACCGGGGCCACGCCGGTGACCCGCTCTACGGTGTCCGACGCACCCTTCACACCGGCGCGGGCTTCCTCACCGAGAAGCAGACCGCACGACTCGACGCGGTGTTCGCCATCGAGGAGCACGTCGAGGTCGAAGCGACCTGGGGCATCTACCAGCGCGTCGTCGCGGCCTACCGGGAACCCGACAAGAACAAGGCCAAGGAGATGATGCGCGCAGTGATCGACGCCGTCAGCAGCAAAGTCCCCACCGCGCTCGTCGAGATCCGACGCCTCGGGCGCACGCTGAAACAGCGGGCCCCACGTCCTGGCGTTCTTCGACCGCCCCGGCACATCGAACGGGCCCACAGAGGCGATCAACGGCCGCCTCGAACACCTCCGCGGCTCCGCCCTCGGCTTCCGCAACCTCACCCACTACATCGCCAGATCCCTGCTCGAAGCCGGAGGATTCAGACCCGCACAACACCCTCAATCGTGAAGAGCCAGTTATGACCCACCATCGCGACTTGAAGCAGTGGACATCGTAGAGGTCGCGCTCCCGCCCAAGGATGCGCTGTGACCCAACCTTCTGAACCAGCCCAGCCCGGTCTTCCTCAGGGGATTGCGAGTTCACATAGTCGCGAACGCGGCGCTCTTCCGCCTCGGCCATCTCCATCTGCTCATCATCGCAGAACCGCGCGCTACGGCGATGCTTGACCGGGCGGCATGATCTTCCGCGCCTTATCGAGCAATTCGATCACTTGTGCCGCGGTCGTCACTGACACCTGGTCGTCGCTCGGCTCGTTCCCGCTAGTCGACTTGGTATCGGCATATGTGTTTCCGAACGCCTTACCGACGAGCCCGATGAAAGCGTCATCCACCTTGGGCTTCTCAGAAACATTCGCCAGGAAGGGTCCTATTGCGCGGAGTTCAAGCTCCATCCGCTTGATCGCATTCGCGTTATTGATGAGTCGGCTTCCCAGCCTGATCGCGACCGTTGCCGCCGAGCCAGCAAGAACGCCGATACCGAGTCGCGTGATGATGGTCGTCCAATTCACGTCTCCGCCTGAGGTCTTCGAACCCTCGAAGATCAGCCAGATGAGGGGGACTGCCGCCAAAACCAGGAGGGCGAACCCCAAGAGGTAGTAGCGGTTGCCCAGCTTCCTGCCCCAACCAGCCTCTGTCTCGAACTGAGCGGCGACCTCATCTGCGGCGATGGCGCTGACGAGCTTCGTGTATTTCTCCTTTGCGCCAATCAGCTCCTCGTACTCCGCCTTAGCCGAAGCGAGCCGCTCGGTGATTCCATCCCTAAGCGGATCGAATTCTTCCTTGAAGGACGACTCTCTCGCCTTCTTCCACTTCTCGTAGGCGGCATCGTTCCTCTCGGTGAGCCGGGCAACTGCGGCTTCGGCATCCTCGACGGCCCCATTGACGACGGCCCTCTGGGCTTCGATTGTGGACTCTAAGGCGACTAGCTGCGTCCGCGCTTCAGCAAGGTTCTCCTCGACCTGATCACGCTTTGTCTCGACCTGGCTCTCATACTGTGCCACTTCGCTTCGCAACGACTCATGCTCTGCCTTCAGTGCCTCGATGCTCTTGCGCTGAGCCTCCAGCAATTGCTCAAACAGAGTGTTCATCTGTTTGA
>NZ_JARHXC010000007.1:0-4530 GCF_029222405.1 Microbacterium sp. Kw_RZR3
AAGACGACGATCTCGTTGTTCGCCGCATCGTAGACGAACTGCAGGGCGGTCCCCGCGGGGAAGTCGGTCTGCGCGCGCTCGGGGGTTTCTTCTCGGAGCAGCATCGTCATGCTCGCCGGGAAGGAACCGGCACCGCAGGTGGTCAGGAAGAACTCGCCGTCGTACGAGAACCCGCCACCACCCGCCCTGTCGAGCAGTTCCGGCTGCCACACCGTCATGCAGCGGGCAGCGCCCTCCGCGTCGAAGTACGACGGCTGGGAGATCACGCGGAAGCCCTCGAACTCCGCGAAGGCCGTGACGTTGCCCGTGATCCCCACGGTGAGCGAGCTCGGCACCTCGAAGGTCGGGTCCGGAGCCAGGCGCGCGATCTGCGTCGCTCCGGCCTGGAGGGGGTCGGTCTGCACGCGCTGCACGACGACGAGCAGCGTCGCGAGGGTCGCCAGCACGAGCGCAGCCGCTCCCAGCACGATCACCGTCGACCGGCGCAGACGCGGCAGAGTGAACCGCGGCCGCTCGGGGGCGGCATCCGAAACCTCGTCCTCGGCGGGAGCGACGTGTTCCTCGGGCAGTGTCGGAGCCCGGTCGAGCGCCTGCTCGGTCGGTATCGCCCGGGCCTCGAGCTCGATCAGACGACGGAGCGCCTCGGGGTCGGAGGCGATGTCGGCGGAAGGCGAGTACGCCCGGTGTCGCAACTGCGCGAGTTCGTCTTCTTCGTCGGTGGACATGAGCCGATTCAATCACCGGCCGGCTGCGCGAGCGGCGCACGCGGACGGACGGGCCGGTCGCGGCGCAATGTCATACTGCGACCATGGAAGCGCGGCCCCTCTTCGGCACCGCGGCCTCGCGCGTCGCGAAGACGGTGGCACCCATTCTGCTCGTCGCGCTGTGCGGGTCGTGCGCTGCCTCGCCCCCTCCTCTCCAGACGAGCGACGATCTGATCGGCGAATGGACAGCGCCGAAGAACGAGCATTCCGCCATCCTCCGTTTCGATGAAGACGGCACCGTGCGACTCGAGCATGTTCCCCGCGCGGCGGTGACAAGTGATCCCTCGCAACCGGAGCCCGTCGAGCTCGACAGGAACGACACGGTCGACCTGGACGGTGAGTGGCTCTTCTTCGACCCGACCGGCACGCGCGACAGCGGCTCCGTGTCCGTGATTCCTCACGTCCACGATCCGCGAGACGATTTCTCGGTGAACCTCCGAGCTTCCGGCCCGGGGCTGTGCCTCGAGTACGGCAACGTCGACGACGGGCAGTGCCTCCCGTTCGTGCGCGCGAGCGACGCGGGCGTCAGCGGCCCGTGAACTCCGGGCCGCGCTTCGCCTGGAACGCGGCGAAGCCCTCGCGGTAGTCCTCCGTCCGGGAGAGGGCGGCCTGCGCGCGGTTCTCGAGCGCCATCGCCTCCCACAGGCCCAGCCGCTCGTCGCGGATCGCCGTGACGATGCGCTTGCTGGCGCGGAACGCCTCGGTCGGTCCGGCCGCGGCCCGGCGGGCGGCGAGCTCGGTGGCATCCTGGACCTCGGATGCCGGAACCACCCGTGAGAAGAGCCCGGCGCGCACGGCCTCGTCGCCCGTCAGCATCCGGCCCGTGTAGATGAGGTCGAGAGTGGCGTGGGTGCCGAGGCGCTCGACGAACAGGGCGTGACCGCCGGAGTCGAGGGTCGCGCCGAGGGCGGCGAAGGGCGAGCCGATTCTCGCGTCGTCGGCGACGAAGACGACGTCGGTGGCGATGAGCAGACCGAGGCCCACGCCGAGGCACGCGCCCTGAGCGGCGGCGAATGTCGGCGCGGGAAAAGCCGCCATGCGACGCAGGAGCGGCGCGAGCGTGGCGTCGAGGTATCCGGCGACGTCGTCGGTCGCCGGGTCGACGCCGGAGATGTCGCGTCCCGCGCAGAACGACGGCCCTTCGCCGCGGAGCAGGACGGCGCGGGCGCCGTCAGCCTCGGCGCGGTCGTACGCCTCGGCGAGCGCAGTCAGCGCCTCGAGACCGAGCGCGTTGCGCCGCGCGGGCGCGTTCAGCGTGATGATTGCGAGGTCGTCGGCGAAGGAGTAATCGATCACGGCATCCTCATCCGTCGTAGTCGACGCGCACGGCGTCGGAGGTCGGGTGCGACTGGCAGGTCAGCACGTACCCGCGTTCGATCTCGTCGGGCTCGAGCGCGTAGTTCTCGGTCATCGAGACGGACCCCTCGATCACCCGAGCGCGGCACGTGCCGCACACCCCTCCCGCGCACGCGAACGGCACGTCGGGGCGGACACGCAGGGCGGCGGCGAGGATCGTCTCATTCGCGGCGACCGGGCTGTCGACATGCGCGGACTGACCGTCGAGGGTGACCTCGATGGAGCGGACGGGTTCGTCCGCGCGGACGCGCACGGGGCGCGCTCCCCCGGTCTGCGCGGGGGCGTCACCGTCACCGGCGGTGAACAGCTCGAACCGCACGCGGTCGCGCGGAACGCCCGCCTCGGCGAGCGTCTCGCGACACACCTCGACCAGGGCGAAGGGACCGCAGAGGAACCACTCGTCGACGGATGCCGGGTCGATGAGTCGCGACAGGATCAGGCGCAGCCGCTCCTCGTCGAGTCGTCCCGAGAACACCGGGGCGGCGCGCTGCTCACGCGAGAGCACGTGGTGGAGCGTGAGGCGGGACGGGTAGCGGTCCTTGAGGTCGGCGAGCTCGTCGACGAACATGACGTCGGTCGACGAGCGATTGGCGTAGACGATCGTCATGCGGCTGTCGGCGGAGCGCTCGAGGACGCCCGCGGCGAGCGCCATGATCGGGGTGATGCCCGAGCCGGCCGCGATGGCGACGACGTGCCCTGTCGAGGTCGAGGCCTTCGAGACGAAGGTGCCCTGCGGGCTCATGACCTCGATCTCGTCGCCCGGACGCAGGCCCTCGTGCGCCCACGACGAGAAGCGTCCGTCGGGGTCGCGCTTGATGCCGACACTGATCGCGCCACGAGCGGGCGGGCGGCACAGCGAATACGAGCGGCGGAGTTCCTCCCCATCGACCGTGGCGCGCAGGGCGACGTACTGACCGGGCGCGTAGTCGAAGGCGTCGGCGATCTCGTCGGGAACCGCGAACGTCACCTCGATCGCGGTCGGGGTGAGGGGCCGCACGTCCGCGACGCGCAGGGTGTGGAAGCGCGCGCGGGCGCGCGGGGCGGGTGTGGTCGAAACGCGCGAGGGCGTGGCATCCGTCATCGTCATCAGAGGGCCTTGAAGTGGTCGAAGGGCTCGAGGCAGGCGCGGCATTCCCACAGCGACTTGCACGAGGTGGAGCCGAAGCGCGAGACCTCGCGCGTGTCGAGCGAGCCGCAGCGGGGGCACGCGACGCTGAGCTTCAGTCGGATGGGGCCGGCCGGAGCACGCCCGGTCGGCGGGGCGATGCCGTACTCGGCGAGCTTGCGGCGGCCTTCGTCGCTCATCCACTCCGTGGTCCAGGCCGGGGTGAGGGTGGTCTGCACGACCGCACGGTCGAAACCGGCCGAGGTGAGGGCGAGCACGATGTCGTCACGGATCGCCTCGACCGCGGGGCATCCCGAGTACGTGGGGGTGATCGTGACGGTCACGGTGCCGCCGTCGACTCGCACATCGCGGAGCACGCCGAGGTCGTCGATCGTGAGCACCGGGACTTCGGGGTCGACCACGGCGGCGGCGACCTTGCGCGCGTACTCGGCGGTCGCGGTCACCATGTCGCCCCCGGGTGTCGGCGGGCCAGCACCTGCATCTCGGCGATCAGGGGTCCGAACGACGGGTGATGGATGCCACGGCGACCTCCGGCGGACGAGAACGGGATGCCGGGAACCTCGACGTCCTCTTCGGCGAACACCGTCGCGACGACCTCGTCGACCCGCGTGCGCAGCGTCGAGGGACGCACCGCGACCCCGTCGAGTCGGTCGTGGAGCGGTTCGTCGCGGAACAGCTCGTCGAGGTACGGCCAGGTGTCGTCGAGGGCGACGAGGAAGCGGCGCCGCGACTCGTCGGTTCCGCCGGCGAGGCGGAGTGTCCACTGCACGGCGTGGTCGCGGTGGTAGTCGACCTCCTTCTCGGCCTTCGCGGCGACGGCGGAGAGCACCGGATCGGTGGATGCTGTGAGGTCGCGGTACAGCTCGACGAGGTACGCGGATGCCAGGAGCTGGCGGACGATCGTGTGGGCGAAGTCGCCGTTCGGGAGTTCGAAGAGCCAGGCGCTGCGGAACTCCTTCTCGTCGCGCCAGTAGGCGAGGTCGTCTTCGGTCCGACCGTCGTAGCTGCCCGCGTAACGCAACAGGGAGCGGGCGTGGCCGAGCAGGTCGAGGGCGATGTTGCCGAGGGCGACGTCCTCCTCGATCTCGGGGGCGCGGGCGATCCAGCCGCAGAGGTTCTGGGCGAGGATCAGCGCGTCGTCGCCGAGGCGCAGCGCGTAGGCGGCGACGTCGGGATCCGTGGCGCGGTCCTCTCCCCCGGCGAGCTCGGCGGCGAGCTCGCGGGCGTCGAGAGAGACGTCGCCGTGCGGGTCGGTGGCTTCGACAGGCTCAGCCACCTGGGCCG
>NZ_JARHXC010000080.1:0-3597 GCF_029222405.1 Microbacterium sp. Kw_RZR3
CCCGGCCCCGTACCGTCACGCGGAGTCCGTCCCCGACACGCCGACCCACGGCATCCCGAACCGGCGTGTCACGGCCCGACTCCGCCTGACGGCACACCGGCACGTTCGCCGCCCCCGTACCCTCACGCGGAGTTCCACCCCGACACGCCGGCCCACGGCATCCCGAACCGGCGCGTCGCGGCTCGACTCCGCCCTACGGCACATCGGCACCAACGCCGCTGCGACCCCCGCCCCGCACCGTCACGCGGAACCCGCACCCGCCACGCGGGGTTCCGGCGTCCGGGATCGGCGTGTCCACCCTCGACTCCGTAAGACGGTACTCCGCGCACCCATAAGACCTCACGCAGAGTAGTACAACTACAAAAAGTAGTGACGATCAGCGTGAAAAACCATGACAATTCGGGCTTGCGCGACCATTGCAACCCTCATAGCCTCGCTGATACATCCCCCGGCGTAGCATTACTACCGATTCAGCGATGAATCACCGCGACGCCTCCCATCACTGTCGATAGGAGAACCCATGAGACGACGGCGCACAGCCCTCGCCTTGACCGCGACGACGAGCGTCGTCGCGGCCGCCCTGCTCGTTCCCGCGACCGCAGCCTCCGCGGCCGACGAACAGCGCACCGTCACCGTCCACCTCGACCAGACCGTGCAAGAGGACTACCTCGGCGTCGGCGTCAACGTCATCCCGTGGAGCCTCCTCGAGGGCACCACGAAGTACGGCTACGACGACGCCGACTGGGAGGTCGACGTCGAGCGCATCCACACGCTCCAGCCCAAGGTCGCCCGCATCTGGTTCCAGATCGACTGGATGGAGCTCGAGAAGGGCCAGTACGACTTCGAGAGCCCCGAGATGCTCGCGTTCTACCGCTACCTCGACGCGTTCAAGGACGCGGGCACCGAGGTCGAGCTGAACTTCGGATGGAAGGTCGGCGCGCGCGTCCACGACTGGTTCACCATCCCCGGAGCCCCCGACCCCTACATCTCGGCCCCGGCCGACCTGCCGGCCTACGGCGCCTCGGCATCCGCTTTGCTGCAGAACCTCTTCGACCGCGGCTACGACAACGTCGATCACCTCACGTTCTACAACGAGCCCAACGGCAGCTGGGACTTCTGGGCCCCGGGCGACGAGAAGGCGTACTACGCCGACATGGCTCGCGCGGTGAGCGACCGGCTCGCCGCCGACGGACTGCGCGACGACGTGCAGATCTGGGGCCCCGAAGAGGTCAACGCGGTGGCCTGGACGCAGTACATGGCCGAGAACGCCGGCGACGTCTTCGACCAGTACTCGTTCCACCTGTACGGCGAGTCGTACGACGCGATGGGGGATGCCATCGCCCAGCGCCGCGCCGTCATCGGCGATGCTCCCCTCAACCTCTCCGAGATGGGCTGGACCAACCCGGGCACCAGCGTCTGGGAAACCGGCTACGCGAACTACATCATCCGCAGCGCCAACGACGGCGTGCACTCCAACCTCATCTGGCAGCTCAACGGCGTCATGACGGGCGACCCCGCGGGCGACACGAACGGCTCCTACAACCTGTGGGACTCGCTCATCCTCGGTCTCGAGCCCACGGCCGCGTTCTCGGAGGCGGGCCCCCTCATGCGGTACGTGCCCGCGCACAGCACGGTGCTCGGCACGGAGGTGTCGGATGCCGATGTGCGCGCGACCGCGTTCCGCGCACCGGACGGCGAGCTCACCGTCCTCGTCGAGACGCAGTCGGGCTCGCCGAAGGACGTGCGCGTGCAGTTCGACGGCGGCGACGCGACCGCGGACTTCACCCGCATCGCGTACACGGATTCGATCGCACAGCCCGGCGAGAACGCCCTGCTGCCGGCCTCGAGCGGAACCCTGACCCCGGATGCCAACGCCTTCACCGACACCGAGATCGGCGACGAGCACACCTACGCCATCTACACGACGGCCCCCGCGGCCACGCAGGTCGAGATGACCCCCGTGCGCACCTCGGTCGCCGGCGGTACGCAGGTGCAGCTCGGGGCGAACGTCATCGACGGCACCGGCACGCCGACCTGGTCGGTGGTCGGAGACGACAACGGCACCATCGACGCGAACGGTCTGTTCACGGCCCCGTCCGTGACCACCGAGCGCACCGTCGCCGTGCGGGCCACGCTTCCCGACGGGGAGTACGGCGTCGCGCAGGTCGAGGTCACCCCGGCCAGTACGGCCGGTGTCACCGACGCTCCGGTGTTCAGTCTTGAGCGAGGCGTCTACGACTCGATCGAGGCCGTGACGATCACGAGCGCCACCCCCGACGCGCAGATCTTCTACACGACGGACGGCAGCGAGCCCGCGGCATCCTCCACCCCGTACACCGGGCAGATCTTCCTCGAGCCACTCAAGACGACCTACCTGCGCGCCGTCGCGGTGGCACCCGGGGCGGACGCATCGGGAGTCACGTCACGCCTGTACAAGGTGAGGGACGTGCAGAACGCGCCCGACGGGTACACCTTCTGCCAGTACGCGGACGGCGGCGAGTGCGCCTTCGACGGGGAGGCGAACGTCGCGTTCGGGTCGGACGGGCTCTTCGTCTTCGGCACGTTCACCGACGGCGTGGACTGCGCGGTCGCCTCCTTCGGCTCGAACCCGAACCCGGGCGGCGACAACCGCTGCTTCGTCAACCCGGACGTGTCGGAGGAGCCGCCGCTGGTGAGCATCCTCAACGCCGGGTTCGAGCGCCCCGCGACCGGCGGGACGGCGAACGGTCCGATGGTGAACGGCTGGACCTTCAGCGCTCGCGCCGGCATCCAGCACAACAACAGCGTGTTCGTTCCCGCCTCGCCCGCCCCGCAGGGCGAGCGGACGGCGTACTTGAAGAGCGACTCGGGGCTGGCCAGCCGCATCGACCAGACCGTGGTCTTCCCAGCCGGCACCTACGCGATCACGTTCGCCGCGGCGAACCGCGTCGGCTTCGGCGGCCAGCAGGAGTTCGACGTCGAGGTCGACGGGCAGAAGCTCGGTCACTACGTGCCGGTCGGCGGCGAGTACCAGTACTACGAGACGGCGCCCTTCACGGTGACGCAGGGCGAGCACACCATCTCGTTCGTGGCGACCACGACCGAGGGCGACAACACGGGATTCGTCGACGACATCCGCGTGGTCGCTGCCGGCGACGCGGACACCACGGCCCCGACAGTCACGGTGAAGGAGGGCGCGGAGTTCACCCAGGGCGACGCCGACGCCTACGACAAGGTGAGCTTCAAGCTCTACGACGCCGGCAAGATCGACCGCGCGGTCATCAACGGCATGGTGAAGGATCTGACCGACAACACCTGGTCCGACGTCAACTTCGTCGCCCCGGGCGTCTTCGGTGCGGTCTCGGGCGAGAACACGCTCGTGGTGTACGACGTCGCCGGGAACAGCACGACGGTGACGTTCACGCTGCGCTGACGCTCACGCGAGGCCCGTCTCGCCCTTCGGGGCGGGGCGGGCCTCTTCGCGCATGGGCGTCGGGGGTCGCCGCGGTCCGGCTCCGGTCGATCGCGGCGGCCCCGTGTCACGAGAACAGGCGATGCACCCGGAACAGGACGGCATCCTCCTGATCGTCCTGTTCTCGGCGCATCGCCTGTTCTGAT
>NZ_JARHXC010000081.1:0-26938 GCF_029222405.1 Microbacterium sp. Kw_RZR3
CCGACCGTCCAGTCGTCCGAGCTCTTGACGTACTCGATCATCGAGTCGTTGTAGACGGTGAGCGCAGCTTCCACAGCGACCGGGTCGCCGCTCTGCAGCGGCTCCGTCACCTGAGCGTGAAACGCCGGATTGACCTGCGTCACCCCGGCGACGATCTCGTCCACCAGTTCCGCGGGCGGTGCCTCGGCGGCGACGCCGTCATAGCCGAGCTCGGCGATCAGACCCGGGTGCTCGGCATCGATGGTGCCGGCGCCGAAGGCCAGGAATTCGACGACCTCGCGATCGGTGTAGTCACCGGTGGCGACGTTCGCGGCCGCTGACACCGACCCGTCTCGGCTCGAGCTGTCCGCCGAAGCGGCCGTCGTCCCGGCCAGGACAAGGGCTCCGGCGGTGATCGCCACCAGCAGTGGTTTGCCTCTGTTCTTCATGAATGCTCACTTTCCTTGTGAATGATCTGTGTCTCGTGTCGTACGCCGGCCGGCGGGCGTGGCGTCAGAACCACCAGCCCAAGAGGTCGGGCCAGCCGCCGCGACTGGTCAACGCCGTGTCGCGGCGGAAGTCGGCGACGAGCACTGCACAAGGCGCCTCGTAGATGTCGTCCATGGATAATCACCTCCCCCAGGTGATGCGTCGATGGTCAGAACTCGAGACCGTTGCAAGGCTGCGTCGTCGCTCGTCACGAGCGCGCGCGGCACCGCCATCACGCTCGGTGATCCCCCGTCACGAAGCGTGGTCCACGGCGAGCGATCACGCGCGCGGGTTCTCGAGATGATGAGACCGCGGAGCCGCCGCGGTCAGAAGCGGATGAGACGTCGATCTCAGGCCGAGCTGCGCATCCGCTTGTAGTTCCTCCCCGCTCGGTGCGCGGGAACGATCCCCAGAACCGTCCACAGCAGCAGCCACCCCAGCCCCGCCCCGAAGAACGCCGGCGCGATGCTGCTGAGGCCGAGAAGCGTGAGCACAAGAGCAATGACGGCGGCGGCGCTCGCCCCGATGCCGCCGACCGCGGCGAAAGGAGCGGGAGCGCGATTGACCGTCGTCCACGCATCCTTGTCGGACAGCGTCAGCGGCGTCCGATACCCGAAGAGCCAGTTCTGCGGCAGCGTGCCTCGCCAGGAAGCACGAGCCCACCAGAGCGACAGCAGTCCTGCGACCAGCACCAGCAGGGACGCAACAACGATCCCGATCATCTTCACATCCCTTACGGCCGGCGGCGACTCTTCTGTGAGGAACGTATTGCCGGACGGGGCCGGGCAACCACCAACCACGGGTTGAATCTCAGCCGCCAACGCGGGGGGTCACTCCCCCGTGATCTTCAGACGGTGCGCGAGGATGACGGCATGGACACGGTCGCGAAGCTTGAGCTTGCTGAAGATCTTGTTGATGTGGCTCTTCACCGTGGCCGGTGACAAGAACAGCCGTTCGCTGATCTCCGCGTTCGTCATCCCCGTCGCCATCGCCAGGAACACATCCTGTTCGCGCGGGCTGAGGACCGAGAGCTCGGCGGGCATGCCGATCGGACGAGATGCCGCCTGTCCGTCATCCGATCGCAGGGCACGATGGATCAACTTCTGGGTGATGTGAGGTTCGACCACCGCATCACCGCGATGCACGGTCCGGATGGCATCGATCAGGCGTTCAGGGGCAGCACTCTTGAGGAGGAAGGCGCTCGCGCCGGACTCGAGGGCTCCGAACGCGTACTGATCCAGGTCGAACGAGGTCAGGACGACGATTCGCGTCGTCGGGCTGGCCGAGGTGATGGCGTGGGTGGCGCTGATGCCGCCCATTCCCGGCATCCGGACGTCCATCAGGACGACATCGGGGCGCAGGGTCTGGGCGAGGGCGACCCCCTGCTCCCCGGTCGCGGCCTCTCCGATCACGTGAAGGTCCGCCGCGCTCTCGACGACGAGCGAGTTGCCGAGTCGTGCGAGTGCCTGGTCATCGACGATGAGCACGTCGATCATCGGGACTTCTCCGTTCGCAGGGTCGTGCGCACCGCCCATCCGCCGGGGGTCCGCGGGCCATAGACGCAGGTGCCGCCGAACGACGCCGCTCGCTCCGAGACACCGATGAGACCGCGCCCCGTGCCGATGCTTCCGGCGCCGGTCGAACGGCCGTCGTCTTCGACATCGATCGCGACGATACCCGTCCGAGCGGAGCACTCGATCGTGACGAGCACGAACGTCGCCCCCTGCGCGTAGCGGAGCACGTTCGTGAGGCATGCCTGCACGATGCGGTGGACCGCGGCCCTGAGCATCGTGCTCTCCGGAAGGGCATCGCCGCGCTGTCGCAGGTGCACGGGCATCCCCGCGGCGTGGAAGACCTCGACCATGCTGCCGATGTCGGGGAGGTCGTATCCGGAGTGATGGAGCGCATCGTCGAGCTGGTCGTCGGAGTCGCGCAGTACGCGGAGAGTCCGCTGCATGTCGTCGAGCGCCGTCGCCCCGACCTCGCCCAGGTGGGCGAGTGCCTGACGCGAGCGTTCGGGGTCCGTGTCCCACGCCGAACGCGCCCCGTTCGCCAGAGAGATCATCACCGTCAGGGCGTGTCCGACCACGTCATGCATCTCGGCCGTGATCCTCGTGCGTTCCGTCGCCCGAGCGCTGTCGATCTTCTGCTGCAGGAGGGCTTCTTGCGCGCGGCGGCGTTGCAGGGTGTTCTGCACCACGATCCCCGCCGCGCAAGCGAGGACGACGTACGGATCGACGACGCTCGTGCCCACCCCGATCGCGGGAATGATGTCGTCGGTCGCGGTGACCGCGACACCCAGCATGATCTTGACCGTCGTCCCCAGCAGCGGCACTCCGACGGCCAGCAGGTAGCCGAGCGCCGCGCGTCCGGTCGTCGACCGCCGTGCGACGGTGTAAACCGCCAGGCAGAGGGCCAACGTGAAGGATTGCCCCTCACCGATCGCCGCGAGCACGGCCACGACGGCGAGAACCGTCCACGGCACCCGCTGTCGTGCGCAGAGCGTCACGGCGGCGAGGAGGAGAAGGCCGACCGTGAAGGCGGGCGAGGAGCCTTCCACGAGGATGCTGATGAGTCCCGGGAGGATGGCCACGACCGCGAGGACGACGTCCACGAGGCCGCGGAGCCGGTGAGGCCCGGGGACGCTCGCGTCGACGTCGATCATCGCGAGCCCCTCTCTTCAGGTGTCTGGGCAGTCTACTCAGCGGCCCCCTCGGGCAGCGGGTCACGCATCGGCGAATCGATACCGCAGACCCGCACCGACGACCGCGAGGACGGCCCACGCGAGCATCACGAGGAAGCCCGTCGTGCTGTCGAGCCCGCCGGGGTTCTCCGCCGCGGAGAGGGCCGTACGTCCGGCGATCGTGGGGAAGTACCCGGAGATCCGACTCCCGAGCTCTCCCCCGAACGAGGCGATCACCGAGGGGACGATCGTGAAGAGCGCGAGCGGCACGAGGAGAGCGACGATGAGGTTGCCGGCGACGACCGCGATGGCGAGACTTATCGCGGCGATGAGACCCAGATACGCCCCCGACGAGATCGCCCCCCGGAAGACGTCGGCCGGGTCCGCCGCGTAAGCCACACCCGTCCCCGACAGCAGCAGATGAGGCAGCAGCTGACCGGCCGTCGCCCCCACGACCCCGATGCCGAAGGACACGAGCCCCACGACGATCACCTTCGCTCCGAGAACGGGCAGCCGGGTCGGAACGGCCAGGAAGGAGGCTCCGATCCTGCCGCCGCTCTCGCCGGTGGCGGCCAGCACCGCGATCACCGCGATGAGCAGTTGCAGCCAGAGGACGCTGTCGAGGTAGGCGACGGCGTCCACGGACGAGATGCGCATCCGCGGATCGGGGCTCTCCGCCCGCTGCCCCAGGGAGACCGACAGGAGCACGGCGTTGAGGGGGACGAACAGGATCGCCAGAGTCACGAGGATCCGGTTCGATCGGAGCGACCAGAACTTGATGCTCTCGGCGCGGATGCTCGATCCGAACGGTCTGGTCCTCCGATGCACAGTCGGGCGAGAGGGGGCCGCCGTCGTCATGCGTCGGTCCTCCTGGTCACGAGAGCGGCGGCGCCGAGGAGCACGCCGGCCCACGCGCAGGCGATGAGGACTCCGAACCACGGCGCGATGAACCCGGCGGGCACGTGCTCCTGCAGGATCATCAGGCCGGCGGTGGACGGCAGGTATCCCGCGGCATCCCGGATGCTCTCGACCGGCGCCGCACCGACCAGCAGAGGCAAGACGTTGAGCAGGACGAGGCCGGCGATGATCGCCCCCACGGTGCTGCGCAGCAGCGCACCGATCGCGAGTCCCGTCACACCGATCGCGGCCAGATAGATCGCCGCCCCCGCGATCAGCTGGGCCGCGTAGGTGCCCGTGATCTCGAAGGGAAGCCCCGCGCTGCGCGCCACCGCTGCTGCCGCGAGCAATGCCGTCGTCGCCCCCGCTGAGCCGACCACGAGTGAGAGGGCGCCCACGAGGACGGCCTTGCTCGCCAGGACACGCAGCCGGCGAGGTTCCGCCAGGTAGCTGGGCTGCACGGTCTGGTGCGCGAATTCGGTGGTCGCGAAGACCGCGGCGACGAGGACGATGACCAGTTGCGCGCCCTGAATACCGGTCAGCGCTGTTCCCGCTCCCGCCGAAATGGTCGGCGTCGCGGCGTCCCGCTGCAGGATCCGCGCGACAGCCGTGAGGATGCCGAACCCGCCCAGGACCGCGTAGGCCATCACGAAGGCCCAGACGAAGCTCGGCAGCGTGGCCAGCTTGATCGCCTCCGCGCGGAGGACGCGAGGGAACGTGACCGGGGCTACCCAGGTCGCGCGCTTCGCGCTGGTCATGGTCGCCGTCTCAGACACGGTGCGGCTCCCCCGCCTGCTGCGGCGCGTACTCGACGGCTCCGCGGGTGAGGTCGTTGTATGCATCCTCCAGCGTCCTCGTGAGCTGTCCCATCTCGTAGACCACGATCCGTTCGCGCGCGGCGATCTCGGCGATCTGCTCGACGGGGAGCCCGTCGATCTCGAGCCGGTCCGGCGCGGGCATCGTCGCTGCGACGCCGGGTCCCGCCACGAGCTCCGCGAGCCGTGCCGCCTCCGCCGTGCGGACGCGGACGGTGGGAGATGTCTGGATGAGCGCGGTCAAGGGGGCGTCGGCGATGATCCGGCCCTGCCCGATGACGACGATGTGTTCCGCGATGAGCGAGAGCTCCCCCAGGAGGTGCGAGGAGAGGAAGACCGTGCGTCCCTCCGCGGCGAAACCACGAAGCAGCTCGCGGATCCATGTCACGCCGTCCGGATCGAGACCGTTGACCGGCTCGTCGAGGATCAGCGTGTGGGGGTCGCCGAGGAGCGCGGCGGCGATACCGAGCCGCTGGGCCATTCCCAGCGAGAACCCCCCGACCCGCTTGCGCGCGACCGTCGTGAGCCCCGCGATGTCGAGCACTTCGTCGATCCGTGCCCGCCGGATGCCGTGGGTGGCCGCGATCCATCGAAGGTGGTCGACGGCGCGCCGTGAGCGGTGCGCGGCCTTCGCATCGAGCAGAGTGCCGACCTCGTGCAAGGGCGCCTTCAGCTCCGCGTACCTCCGGCCGTCGATCAACGCCTCCCCGGACGTCGGGAAGTCCAGACCGACGATCGAGCGCAGGGTCGTCGACTTCCCCGCGCCGTTGGGCCCGAGGAATCCGGTGACCTTTCCGGGCGCGATCTCGAACGAGACGTTCTTCACCGCGAAGGTCTTCCCGTATCGCTTGCTGAGGTTCTTCACCGAAAGGGTCATGACGCCCGCCGCCTTTCCGTCGGTTGTGCAGCTTGGTCCCGACGCTACGTTTCGGGTGGAGGGGCGCTCTACCAACCGGGGGTGGAATACGGCGCAGGGATTTCACGGGTCGTCGTTCCACGAGGAGACTCGATCCCATGCATCAGAACGCCTGGCGCGCGATCCTCGCCGCTCTCGCCGATGACCGCGCGCGCGAGATCTATGCCCGCATCGTCCTCGCTCAGCCGATCGACGAGGCCCTCGCCACGATCCCCCCGAAGAAGGCGCAGCGCATCACCGAGTCGCTCACGGCGGCGGGGCTCGTCTCCGCCACCGCAGAGGGGCTCGTCGCCGTCCCGGACGTGTTCGCCCGGGCCCTGGCATCCGCGAGTGGCCCCGCTCGGCGCGAGGGCGTGGATCGCTTCTTGGAGGACGGCCGCGTCGTCGGCATGCCCGCGCGAGCGACCGACCGGCAAGCGCTCCTGGAGCATCTCGCGACCCGCGTGCTCGCGCCCGGCGACACCGTCTCCGAGGCCGAGATCAACGCGCGGCTCGCCGGGGTGACGGACGACGTCGCCGGCCTTCGCCGCGCTTTCGTCGACCACGGTCTTCTCGTGCGTACGGCCGACGGCTCGGTCTATTCCCGCGCCTGATACGCCGGATGCCCCGCCCCTCCCGCTCTGCTGAGCGCTCGGGACGCGGCATCCGCGGATCCTACTTCGTCGAGAAGCTGACCACCTTCGGCGGCCGCACGACCGCGCGCACGATCTCGCGCTCACCGAGGGCGCGGCGGACCTTCTCGTCCGCTCGCGCGAGCTTCTCGAGCTCGTCGGCGCCGATCTTGGCTGAGACCTCAAGGGTGCCGCGCACCTTGCCGTCGATCTGCACCACGGCGGTGACGCTGTCTTCGACGAGCAGCGTCGGGTCGGCCTGGCGCCAGGTCGCGAGACCCACGAAGCCGTCGTAGCCGAGGGTCTGCCACATCTCCTCCGCGGTGTGCGGGGCGAAGAGGTCGAGGGTCATCGCGATGACCTCGGCGGCCTCGCGCACGGCGGGGTCGCTCGTGCCGGCAGAGCCGTCGATCGCCTTGCGCGTGGCGTTGACCAGCTCCATGAGGCGCGCGACGACGACGTTGAACTTCGTCTGCTCGATGAGGTTCGGCGCCTCCGCCAGCAGGCGGTGCGTCACGCGGCGCAGGGCCTGGTCGCCCTCGGCCCACACGACGTCCTTCTCGCTGTCGACGTCGTGCGCGATGCGCAGCGCGCGGGCGAGGAACTTCGCCGCTCCCGTGGTCGAGACGTCGTTCCAGTCCTTGTCGTCCTCCACCGGTCCGGCGAACGCCAACGCCACGCGCAGCGCGTCGGCGCCGTGCGCGTCGAGCTCCTCCTGGAACAGCACGAGGTTGCCCTTGCTCTTCGACATCTTGGCGCCGTCGAGGATGACCATGCCCTGGTTGATGAGGCTCGAGAACGGCTCGGTGAACTCCACCAGGCCCATGTCGAACAGCGCCTTGGTGATGAATCGCGCGTACAGCAGGTGCAGGATCGCGTGCTCGACACCGCCGATGTAGAAGTCGACCGGACCCCACTTCGACGCCTCGCGACCCGAGAAGGGCTGCGTCTCGTCGCCCGGCGACAGGAACCGCAGGTAGTACCAGGAGCTGTCGACGAACGTGTCCATCGTGTCGGGGTCGCGCAGCAGCGTCTGGCCCGTCTCGGGGTCGGTCACCTGCACCCACTCGGTGGCAGCGCCCAGCGGCGAGGTGCCCTTGGGCTTCAGGTCGAGACCCTCCACCGACGGCAGGACGACCGGCAGCTGATCGGCGGGCACGGGCGTGATCGAGCCGTCCTCGCCGTGCAGCATCGGGATGGGCGTGCCCCAGTAGCGCTGACGTGAGATCAGCCAGTCACGCAGGCGATAGGTCTTGGCGGCGCGGCCGACACCCTTGGCCTCGAGCTCCTCGATGACGCGAGCGATCGCGTTGCGCTTCGACAGTCCGTTCAGAGAACCGGAGTTGATCATGCGTCCGTCACCGGTGAGCGCGATCCCGGTCTTGACGGGGTCGGTCTCTTCGATGTCGCCGAGCGGGTCGATCGGCACGCCCTCGTCGTCGAGTTCGATCACGGGGATCGCGCCGGTGACCGGGGCATTCGTGTCGACGACGACCTTGACGGGCAGGTCGAAGGCGCGGGCGAAATCGAGGTCGCGCTGGTCGTGCGCGGGCACGGCCATGACCGCGCCGTGACCGTAGTCGGCCAGCACGTAGTCGGCGGCCCAGATCGGCAGCTTCTCGCCGTTGATCGGGTTGATCGCGTAGTGGCCGAGGAAGACGCCGGTCTTCGGGCGATCGGTCGCCTGACGCTCGATGTCCGTTGCGCGCTGCACCTGGGCGAGGTACGCCTCGAACGTCTCGCGCACGCCCTGATCCGCGGATGCCGCGAGCTCGGCCGCGAGGTCGGACTCGGGCGCCACGACGAAGAACGTCGCCCCGTGCAGCGTGTCGGGGCGGGTCGAGAAGACCGTGATCTTCTCGTCACGACCCTCGATCTCGAAGGTGATGTCGGCACCGACGGAGCGGCCGATCCAGTTGCGCTGCATCTGGATGACCTTGCTCGGCCAGAAGCCCTCGAGCTGGTTCAGGTCGTCGAGCAGGCGGTCGGCGTAGTCGGTGATGCGCAGGAACCACTGCGTCAGCTTCTTCTTCACCACGACGGCGCCGCTGCGCTCGGAGGTGCCGTCGGGCAGCACCTGCTCGTTCGCGAGCACGGTCTGATCCACCGGGTCCCAATTGACCAGCGCGTCCTTGCGGTACGCCAGGCCCTTCTCGTACAGCTTCTGGAACAGCCACTGGTTCCAGCGGTAGTACTCGGGGTCGCTCGTGTGCAGCACGCGGCTCCAGTCGAACGAGACGCCGTAGTCCTTCAGACTCTCCTTCTGTTGCGCGATGTTCGCGTACGTCCACTCGACGGGGTCGGCCCCGCGCTTGATGGCGGCGTTCTCGGCGGGCAGGCCGAACGAGTCCCAGCCGATGGGGTTGAGCACGTTGTAGCCGCGGTGGCGCCAGAATCGCGCCACGATGTCGGAGTAGAGGTAGTTCTCGGCGTGCCCCATGTGGAGGTCGCCGGAGGGGTACGGGAACATCGCGAGCACGTACTTGCGTGGGCGCTTGTCGTCGTCGCCACCGGCGCGGAACGGATCCTTGTCCGCCCACGCGCGCTGCCACTTCGCCTGGATCGCGTGGGCGTCGAAGGCGCCCTCGCCGGGCACGGGTGTGGTGTTCTCAGACACGGGTGAAGCCAATCGTGAGGTCGGGAGGCCCGAGGGCCAGCGTCCAGGTTATCGGACCCGGCCCGTCACCATCCCGGCGGCACCTGGGCGCCGAGCGCGGCGAGCGGGGCGCGCGCCTTGATTCCCACCTCGGCCACTTCGGATGCCGCGACCGAGCGCCACGTGATGCCTCCGCCGGCGCCGACGTGGGCGGCATCCGGCTCGACGACGATGCTGCGGATCACCATCGCGAGATCCGCGGAGCCGTCATCGCCGATCCATCCGAAGGTGCCGGAGTAGATGCCCCGGGGGGCGCCCTCGAGACGCTCGAGGATCGTCATCGCCGAGGCCTTCGGTGCACCGGTCATGCTGCCGGCCGGGAAGGCGGCCTCCAGGAGCGCACCGAGCGTCGTTCCGGGACGCAGCCGCCCCGACACCTCGCTGACGAGCTGATGCACGTGCGGATACGACTCGACCTCGAGCAACCGGTCGACGCCGACGCTCGACGGCACGCACACGCGCGAGAGGTCGTTGCGCATCAGGTCGACGATCATGACGTTCTCGGCCTGCTCTTTGGCATCCGTCCGCAGCTCGTCCGCGAGGGCTGCGTCGGCGACGGGGTCGAGCGCGCGCGGGCGCGTGCCCTTGATGGGGTGGGTGTGCACGGTCCCGTCGCGAACCTCGAGGAAGCGTTCCGGAGACGCGCTCACCAGAGCGGTGTCGCCGATGCGCACGAAGCCGCCGTGGTGCGACGACGACGTCCCGCGGAGGCGCCGGAACACGTCGAGGGCGAAGAAGCGGCCCGGAACGGTGAATCGGGTCGTGAGACACAGTTGATACGCGTCGCCCTCGCGGATGTGCTCGCGGCACGCGGAGATGAGTCCGGCGTACTCGTCGGCTTCATGGCGACCGGATGCCACCCCTCGCGGTTCCGCAGGAGCCACGGCTGCGACCGGCCCGACGGCGCGCGCCCGCTCGGCGAGGTCGGCGAGGGCTTCGGCATCCGTCCCGACCGCCCACACGCGCCGCTTCTCGTGGTCGAACGCGAGCGCCGCGTCGACGCGGATCCACGCGGGGTCGCCGTCGTACGGGATCCAGCCGACCCATCCGCCGTGAAACGCGCGGCTGGAATCGTTCGACGCGATCACGTGAAGGGGGTCGGTCGCGCTCTCCCGGTGCCCCGCCCCCATCCAGCTCCACCCGGTCTCGGCATCCACACCCCCGTCGAGCCAGAACGCCGCGGGTTCGTCGGCCCAGAGGCTCGTGAACACCGCCTCCGGGTCCACCCAGCGCGGAAGGACGAGCGGAGGGGCGGAACGCGGCACGCTCCCAGGCTAGGCCTCGGCGTCGCCTCTAAGCTGACGGAGGTGAACGAGATCCTCACGTGGTTGCTCGACGTCGTGCAGAACGTCGACCCCGTGCTGCGCACGATCCTCGCCGGTGTCGCGGTCATGCTCGAGACGAGCGTGCTGGTCGGTCTGATCGTGCCCGGAGACACGATGGTCATCGTCGCCGGGACGGCTATCGCCTCTCCGCTCGAAGGAGTCATCCTCGCCTCGGCGGTCGTCGTCGGCGCTCTGCTCGGCGAGAGCGGCGGGTTCTGGCTGGGGCGGTACTTCGGCCCGCGCATCCGCGCGTCGAAGCTGGGGCAGAAGCTCGGTGAACGCAACTGGGAGCGCGCGGATCGCTACCTGCGGCGACGGGGCGGACCGGCGATCTTCCTGTCGCGGTTCCTCCCGGTGCTGCACTCCCTCGTCCCCCTGACCGTCGGGATGAGCGGGTACAGCTACCGACGATTCCTCGCGTGGACGGCCCCGGCGTGCGCGATCTGGTCGGCCTTGTACATCTCGGTGGCGGCGACGGCGGCGGGCACGTATCGCGAGCTCGCGGATCGTATCCATTACGCCGGCTATGTCTTCGTCGGCATCCTCGTCGTCTTCCTCGTGCTCGTGTTCGTGGGCAAGAAGGTCATCGAGCGGATCGAGCGTCGCCATCTCGCCGACGACGCGCACCCCCTCGAACCGGTGGACGGTGACGTGAAAGACTGAGGCGGATGCCTCGTTCCCCCCGCGCCAAAGTGCTCTGGTTCGCCCGACTGGAGCGCCGCTTCCATCGGTGGCGCGAGAAGCGCGCCCGCGCGCGTGGACTGCGTCCCGCCGTCACCGGCTTTCCGGGGTACGGCACCGAGGAATGGATCCGCGTCCTGGGCCGCGTGCTCATCGCGCCTCCCCTCAAGCGGACGTCCACGGGCGAGTTCGCCAGCCTTCGGGGCTGGCGCAGCTTCGCGGCCGTCCCCGTCGGCATGGCGAGGGTCAGCGTCGTCATCGACGGAGTGACGCACGAGGTGTCGGCCGACCGCGGCGGTGTCATCGATGCGCGGCTGCCCGCGACGCTCGCGCCGGGATGGCAAACCATCACCATGTCGGTGGAGGGGAGCCAGCCCGCAGAGACCCGTGTCTTCATCGTCGGCACCGACGTGCGGTTCGGCGTCGTGAGCGACATCGACGACACGGTCATGGTCACGGCGCTCCCCCGCCCGCTCCTCGCCGCCTGGAACTCGTTCGTGCTCGACGAGCACGCGCGCCAGCCCGTGCCGGGCATGGCCGTGATGCTGGAGCGGCTCACGCGCGAGCACCCCGGCACCCCCGTGATCTATCTGTCCACCGGAGCCTGGAACGTCGCCCCGACGCTCACGCGCTTCATGCGCCGACACCTGTTCCCCGCGGGTTCGTTCCTGCTGACCGACTGGGGGCCGACGCACGACCGTTGGTTCCGCAGCGGCCGCGACCACAAGGAGCAGAACCTCCGCCGGATCGCGAGCGAGTTCCCGAACGTCAAGTGGCTGCTCGTCGGCGACGACGGTCAACACGACGACGCGATCTACACGCAGTTCGCGATCGACCATCCGCAGAACGTCGCGGCCGTGGCGATTCGTCGACTGCTCCCCGCCGAAGCGGTGCTCGCCGGTGGGCGAACGGTGGTCGACGACCACTCGGCGTCGGAAGTGCCGTGGGTGACGGGTTCGGATGGCGCCGCGCTCCTCGACCGTCTCGAGAAGGCCGGCGTGATCACGAACGACGTCTGACGACGGATGCCGCGCACCCGCGTCCGATGTCGGAGGGGGCGCGTACGGTGGAAGCATGTGCGGTCGATTCGTCGTGGCCAACGTGGCGTCGGAGCTGGTGGGTGTCCTGCGCGTCGATGTCGAGAGCGATGAACTGCCCCCGCCCTCGTACAACATCGCGCCGACGTCGTCGGTGGCGATCGTGCTCGATTCGGTGAAGACCGAGCCGCCGGTCCGTCGGCTGGAGGTCGCGCGGTGGGGACTCGTCCCCGGGTGGGCCAAAGACGTCAAGATCGGCGCTCGCGCTTTCAACGCGCGATCCGAAGAGATCGAAGACAAGCCGATGTTCCGCAACGCCCTCATCAAGAGGCGCGCGGTGATCCCGGCATCCGGGTACTACGAGTGGAAGACGACCGACGAGGGCAAGACGCCGCACTACATCCACCCCGCCGACGGTTCGCCCCTCTTCTTCGCGGGCCTCTACGAGTGGTGGAAGGACCCCGCGCGTGCCGACGACGATCCGGCGCGGTGGGTGCTCAGCTGCACGATCCTCACCCGCGATTCGATCGGCCGACTGGGGTCGATCCACGACCGGATGCCCCTGTTCATGGACCCCGACTTCGCCGACGCGTGGCTCGACCCGACGACCGAGAACGTCGGTGACATCCTCGATGCGGCGATCGATGCGGCCCCCGACGTCGCCGAGACGCTCGACGACCATGTCGTGTCGCCGGCCGTGGGCAACGTTCGCAACGACTCCCCCGCCCTCATCGAGCCGGTCGAATGACCGCGCTGCTCGTCGACACGGTCCTCGGTCGTGACGAATGGACGGCGGAGGCCGAGGCGCACGCGGCTCGCGCCGATGCCCTGACGGCGGAGCACCGCGCGCGGGCGAGCCGCGCGCAGAAGCATCCCGTCGAGGACTTCCTCTTCACCTACTACTCGTACAAGCCGGCGATCCTCCGGCGGTGGCACCCGGGCCACGGGGTCGTGCTCGACGACGCCGACGAGCGCGTCGGCTGGCGCTGGTACCGCCGCGAGGGCAGCGGGGTGCGGGTGGATGCCGAGGCCTTCCGGATCGAGCGCGGATCGCTGTACCGCGGCATCGTGAACCTCCTCCGCGCGACGCTGCACCGGCCCGCGCAGTTCGGCTGCTTCGGCCTTCACGAATGGGCGATGGCGTACCGCGTCGACGAGGTGCGCCACGACGTCCCGTTGCGACTGGGGAGGGACGGGACGGATGCCGTCGTCGACGCGCACGATCTCCGCTGCAGCCACTTCGACGCCTTCCGCTTCTTCTCGCCCGACGCCGTGCCGCGCAACCGCGAGCCACTGTCGCGCGAGACCCAGACGGATCGCGAACAGCCCGGCTGCCTGCACGCGGGAATGGACGTGTACAAGTGGGCCGTGAAGCTCGGACCCCTCGTCCCCGGGCCCCTCCTCCTCGACGCTTTCGAACTGGCGCGGGACATCCGGACGCTCGATATGGAGGCATCCCCGTACGACCTCCGCGCCTGGGGGTACTCGCCCGTCGCCATCGAGACGGCGGAGGGCAAGGCGCAGTACGTCGCCCGTCAGCGCGCCCTGAGCGACCGTGCGCAGGGTCTTCGACGCGCTGTGCTGACGTCCGTCGGAGCCACAGGCGACACGCCCGGCGGCGCCGATTTCTTGCCACTCGATCGCGTGTAGTAGGCTCATGGAGCTGCCTCGAACGGGGCGGAAAACAAAAAACGGGCCTGTGGCGCAGCTGGTAGCGCACCTGCATGGCATGCAGGGGGTCAGGGGTTCGAGTCCCCTCAGGTCCACCCAGAGAAAGCCTCCGCTTCGGCGGGGGCTTTCTTCGTTCCTTCGGGCTGTTCGATCACGGTGTTCGATCGGACCGCCCTCGCGCGCCGGTGCGCCAGATCCGGAGAACGTCAACGGATCCGGACGGTTTCGCGTTCGGCATCCGTATCCGGTGGCGATCTCCGGTTCCGCGCACGCCCCGCTCGCACCGTGGGGCTCCTTCTCGACGCGTCGGGCACGAGCGTGCGGGGCACCGCCGTCGCGAGGCAGACAGGGATCCGGATGCCGGGAGCCTCGGCATCCGGATCCGTTCGGGTCAGCGCGACGCGACCGACGACTCCGGCGAGAATCTCGACGACGAGGATCTGTCCCGCATGGGCACGCGGTTCTGGCGTGCGGGACGGGACTCGTCGCGCGCCGGTACCGGGCTGGGCCTCGCGATCGTGGTGCAGCTCCTGCGAGCCGCCGGCGGGCGGATGGAACTCGCGCGTTCCCCGCTCGGCGGCCTGTCGGCGCGCCTGGTGTGGAGTCGGTCGTGACGGTGGTCAGCCGGCGCGGCTTCCTCTGGGCCGGTGCCGCACTCGGTGCGATCGCTCTCGCCGGATGCGCCCCCTCGGGTATCCCGGTCGTCAGGCTCGGCTGCGGTGAAGCGGGCGGCAGCTACCTCCAGTTCGGGGAGCTGCTGAGGGAGGCAGCCCGGGCCGAGGTGGGGATCACCGCGCTCGCCACGCAGGGGAGCGTCGAGAACCTCGCCCTGCTCGGCGATCAGCAGATCGACCTCGCGCTGTCGCTGGCGGATGCCGCCGTGAAGGCCCGCGGACGGGATGCCTTCGTCGCGATCGGGCGTGTCTACCAGAACTACCTCCAATGCGTGGTCCGCGCAGACGGCGGCCCCCGCTCGCTCCCGGAGCTCGCCGGGCGCGTCGTCTCGCTGGGCGCCCTCGGATCAGGAGCCGCTGCGACGGCGCGTCGGGTTCTGGATGCCGCGGGCCTCGGCCCGGGCGATCGGGGGCCCCTCACCGTCGAGAGGTCTTTCCGGGATGCCGTGGCCGACCTCGACCAGGGCCGCATCGACGCCCTGTTCTGGTCGGGGGGAATCCCGACGCCCCAGATCGCCGACCTCGCGGAGCGAACGCCGATCGCCGTCCTCGACATCACCGCGGTGCTGCCTGGGCTGCGTCGCCGCTCCCCCGACGCCTATGTCGCGACGACGATCCCGGCGGGGGTCTACGGTGCGTCGGCACCCATCCCGGCGATCGGGGTGGCGAATCTTCTCGTCGCGCGTGAGCATCTCGATGATCTCGTGGTCGAGCGACTCGTCGACGTGCTGATCGATGACGCCGCCGCTCTCGTGCCTCCTGGCGCTCTCGGCATCCAGTACCTGACCCCGGCGAGCCTCATCGATACCCTCCCCCTCGCCCTGCACCCGGCGGCCGAACGCCGATATCGTCAGCGCTACGGATGACGACACCTTCGGCCGATGAACGCGGCGATCAGGACCGGCGAGAGGATGCCAGGGGTCGCCCGCCGAGCGGTGCGCGGCTACACTCGCAGCCGCTCACCGCTTCCCTCGAACAGAACGGCTGGGCGAAGAAGAAGGGCTTCTTCGGTCCCCTGTTCGAGGGCTGACCCACCCGTCCATTCCGACACGAAGGAGACCATCGTGACCGCCCCGCAACCCGAACCCGCAGGAGTGAGCTACCCGGGAAAGACGCTCGGAATCGTCGGACTCATCGTCGCGTTCCCGGCCAACCTCATCGGGCTCATCCTCTCCATCGTCGCGTTCACGCAATCGAAGAAGGCGGGCTACAAGAACACCCCGGCCCTCATCGGCATCATCGTCGGCTCGGTGCTGCTCGTCGGTTCGATCATCGTCGGGATCATCCTCATCGTCGTCTTCGCGAACCTGATCGGCACGTGTGTCGATCTCGGGGCGGGAACCCACGACGTGAACGGCGTGACCTACACCTGCTCCTAGCCACAAGCTCCTCGCGAAGACGCACGAATGCCCCCGCGCCGAGAGGCGCGGGGCATTCGCCGTGTCGGCGCGGGTCAGTCCGCCGTGGCCGGGCTCGGCAGCTCGAGAGGAATGACGGGGCAGTCCTTCCAGAGGCGCTCGAGGCCGTAGTAGACGCGCTCCTCCTCGTGGAAGACGTGCACGACGAGGTCGCCGAAATCGAGCAGGACCCAGCGTGACTCCTGGCGCCCCTCGCGCCGAAGGCGCTTGTGACCCGCCTCGAGGAGCTTCTCTTCGATCTCGTCGGCGATGGCCGCGACGTTGCGCTCGTTGCGGCCCGTCACGAGCAGGAAGATGTCGACGAGCGGCAGGGGCTCCGAGACGTCCAGGGCGACGAGGTCCTCGCCCGACTTGCTGTCGGCGGCGAGAGCGGCGATCTGTGCCATCTCGCGGCCGTTCTGGGTCGCGGTCATCCGAATACTCCTGTCGTGACGGCGATGGCGAGAGCCACCGCCACGGCGATCGCCAGAGCGCCGGTGGTGATGATGAGGCCGATGACGAGCTTGCTGCCCTTCTCCGGCGCGGGCGGGCGGATGATGTCGCCCGGCTGCTTGACGGTGCTGATCGCCGCGCTGGCGGCGATCGGCGTGGGCGACGACGCGGCCGGTAGCTCTCCGTCGAGGAGGACGGCGTCCGCTTCGCGGCCGTCGGTGGTGCCGGGGGCGTGGCCGACGGACCCCAGGCCCTGGGGAAGTTCGAACGTTCCCGTGATCATGACCTCGCCCGTCGCCGTCACCGGAGCGACCAGCGGTCCGCCGACGGGGGCGTCCGAGAGGATCAGCGCGTTCGGGGTCGAGACCGACCCCGTCGCGGCGCCGCTACGCGCGATCAGCTGATCGAAAGAGGGCGGCAGCGAGATGTCGGGCGTCGCGCCGTTGAGGAGGTCGGATCCGAGTTCGGGGTTCACCGTCGATGAGACCGGCGGCGCGGGGACGGGTTCGGTGGCTTCCGGCTCCTCGGCGACGGCCGGGCGGAAGATCGCCGGGAGGTCTCCCGTGGGTGTGCTCTGGCCGGGGACGGCCGGGGTGAGATCGGGCGAGATGACAGGCACCGACGCCGTTCGGATCTTCTCCTGGGCGCGTACCTGACGCCGGGTGAGTCCGGTCGGCGCGTACGCCGAATTGTCGTCGACCGCCGACGACGGAAGGCCGATCACGGCGGGTTCCGGCGTCGTCACGGGCTGCGCGGGCTGCGTCGAGGAGGCGGGAGCGTCGGGCTCCACCGGCGGCTCCTGCGTCGCGCGGTCGTCGTGCGACGTGGGCTCGTCGGGCGACCCGGGCTGTCCATCTGCGATGCGCTCGTCGTGCGCGACCGGCGCGTCCTCGGCGACCGCGGGCTCGTTCGCGACCGCGGGCTCGTTCGCGATCGGGGGCTCGGGCGCCGCCTCGACGGCGGGCTCGACCGGCGGCGTCGGGATGATCGGCGTCGCGCCGGTGTTGCGGATCTCGCGCAGCTGGCGCCGCGTCAGCGGCGGGGTTCCATTGTTCTCGGAAGTGCTCATGCGTTACTCCGGTAGAGGTGGTGCTTCGCGATGTACTGCACGACACCGTCGGGCACGAGGTACCACACCGGGTGTCCTCGGCGCACACGGGCGCGACAGTCTGTGGATGAGATCGACAGGGCCGGGATCTCGAGCTGGCTCACGTCTTCGGTGGGCAATCCCTCGGTGGTCAGCACGTGTCCTGGACGGGAGACCGCGACGAAATGCGCCAGATCCCACAGCTCCTGGTGATTGCGCCAGCTGAGGATCTGCGCGACCGCGTCGGCTCCGGTGATGAAGAAGAGGTCGGCACCCGGGCGCTGACTCTTCAGATCGCGCAACGTGTCGATCGTGTACGTCGGGCCGTCGCGGTCGATGTCGACCCGGCTCACGGTGAACTGCGGGTTCGAGGCGGTCGCGATCACCGTCATGAGGTAGCGGTGCTCGCTCGCCGTGACCTCGTCTTTCTGCCACGGACGACCCGTGGGCACGAAGACGACCTCATCGAGGTCGAAGGACTGCGCGACCTCGCTCGCCGCCACCAGGTGACCGTGATGGATGGGATCGAACGTCCCACCCATGACCCCGATGCGAGGGGCTCGCGTCACCGACATACGGTGGGCCTCAGTGGCCGTGCGCCTCGGGCGTCGGCGTCCCGTGCTTCTTCGTGTAGGCCTCGGCCTTGTGCGCGTGACGGTTCGAGACGTTGCGGTACGACAGCGTGACGAGGCTGAGCGACACGAACACGACGAAGGCGAGGGCGCCGAACCAGAAGGTCTGGGCCTGCACGTTGCCGCCGTGGTGACCGGCCTCTTCGGCGGCATGGGCGAGAAGTGAGGCGAAAGTCATCAGTGCTCCGTTTCGGGTGTCTGCGCGGCGCGCAGTGCCATTTTAGGCGGTTAGACGCGGACCTGTCCGTCGCCGCGCCCGAGCCACTTGGTGCTCGTGAGCTCGGCGAGACCCATCGGGCCGCGCGCGTGAAGTTTCTGGGTGGAGATCCCGACCTCGGCACCGAAACCGAACTCGCCGCCGTCGGTGAAGCGGGTCGACGCGTTGACGAGCACCACCGCCGAATCGACCTCGGCGAGGAAGCGCTGCGCCGCGGTGTCGTCGTCGGTGATTATCGACTCGGTGTGATGGGTCGAATAGCGCCGGATGTGGTCGAGGGCGGCGTCGAGATCGTCCACGACGCGCACCGCCAGGTCGAGGCTGAGGTACTCGGCCGCCCAGTCGGCGTCGGTGGCCGCGACGACGCGCGGGTCGTAGCCCGCGACGGTCGAGTCGCCGTGCACGCTGACCCCGGCCTCGGCGAGCGAGACCAGCAGCTCGGGCAGCAGACGGTCGGCCGCCGCGCGGTGCACCAGCACCGTCTCGACGGAGTTGCAGACGCTCGGTCGCTGGGTCTTGGCGTTCAGGACGATCTCGCGCGCCCAGTCGGCACGCGCCGTCTCATCGAGGTAGACGTGGACGACGCCCGCGCCCGTCTCGATGACGGGGACGGTCGACTCGGTGACGACCGTCTCGATGAGCGACGCGCTCCCCCGCGGGACGAGCACGTCGACGAGCCCACGGGCGTTCATCAGAGCGCGCGCGCCGTCACGACCGAAGTCATCGACGGTCTGCACGGCCTCGGGCGAGACACCCTGCGAGGCGAGCGCCCCGCGCATGACCGTCACGAGTGCCGCGTTGGAGCTCTGCGCGGCCGAGCCACCCCGGAGCACCACGGCGTTGCCCGATCGAAGGGCGAGAGCGGCGATGTCGACCGTGACGTTGGGTCGGGCCTCGTAGATCGAGCCGACCACGCCGAACGGCACGGCGACCTTCTCGAGTGCGAGCCCGTTCGGAAGGGTGCGGCGATCGAGGACCCGCCCGACCGGGTCGGGCAGCACGGCGACGTCGCGGACGGCTGCGGCCAGCGCGGCGACGCGGCCCGCGTCGAGGCGCAAACGGTCCAGAAGGGCGTCGCCGATCGCGTTCGCCCGACCACGCTCGAGGTCGTCGGCGTTCGCGAGCACGATGTCATCGGTCGCGGCGTCGAGGGCGTCGGCGATCGCGTTCAGGAGGGACGTCTTCGCGGCGGCGTCGAGCAGGCCGATCTGTCGCGCCGCGTCCTTCGCCAGACGCAGGCGCTCCTCGACGGAGACGGCGATCGTGGTCATCGCGTCAGTCTACCGTCGCGGCGACGGCGCCGATCGGACCGGTCGACAGGGTGACGGCATCCGGATTCGGAGCGAACCACGTCCCCACCGACTCGCCGGCGAGGGCGTCGGCGACGAGATCGGCGCTGGTCACGAGGACGCCGACACCGGCCGTCGACGCGAGCTTCGCCGCCGAGACCTTGGTCGCCGCTCCCCCGGTGCCGACCCCGTTCACAACACCCGCCCCGAACTCGAAGGCGGAAAGGTCATCACCCCAGGCCACGTCGGTGATGGGGCGAGCGCCGGGTTCGTTCGGCGGGGCGGTGTACAGGCACGCGATATCGCTCAGCAGCACGAGCGCGTCGGCCCCGATCAGCTGTGCCACGAGGGCGGCGAGCCGGTCGTTGTCTCCGAAGCGGATCTCGTGCGTGGCGACGGTGTCGTTCTCGTTGACGATGGGCAGGATGCCGAGCCCCAGAAGCCGCTCCATGGCGCGACGCGCGTTGGATCGTGGGGTGGCGTTCTCGAGGTCGCCGGCCGTGAGCAGGACCTGGCCGGCGAGGAGCCCGAAACGGTCCAGAGACGTCTGGTAGCGCCACATCAGGACGTTCTGACCCACGGCGGCGGCCGCCTGCTGCGTCGCGAGGTCGTTCGGTCGGCCGTCGAGGGCGAGCAACGGCAGGGCTGTGGCGATGGCGCCGGACGACACCAGCACGACCTCGACGCCACCCGCATGAGCGCGAGACAGGGCCTCGACGATCGTGTCGATGCGATGCGCGCCGTCACCGCTGATGGACGACGAGCCGACCTTGACGACGACGCGCGCGGCGCGCGGGATATCGGCGCGAGTCGCGGCCGTCACCGTTCGTCCGCCTCGTCCAGGAGAGCCGAGGAGTCGCCGTCCGGGTCGATCCCCGCGGCGCGCGCCGCCCGGCGCTCGGCTTCGAGTTCGGCGCGCGCCTCGGCCTTGGCATCCATTCGCTCGTGATACTGCTCACGACGCTCGGACGACGTTCGGCGCGGGTTCTGCACGAGACGCGGGTCGGTGCCGCGGGGCGCGGTCATGAGCTCGGCGGCCGAGGTGAGCGTGGGCTCCCAGTCGAACACGATGCCGTCGCCGGGGCCGATGACGACGGTCGCACCCGCGACGGCGCCGGCGCGGAACAGACCGTCCTCGACGCCCAGGCGCGCGAGACGGTCGGCGAGATAGCCCACGGCTTCTTCGTTCTGGAAGTCGGTCTGCTGCACCCACTTGACGGGCTTGTCGCCGAGGATCCGGTAGACCGGACCGTAGGTGCCGCCCTCGACCTTGATCTCGAAGTCCTTCTCGGCACCCTTCGGACGGATGACGATGCGCTCAGCCGGGGCGTCGTCGATCGTCGCCACGCGGTGCTGCTCGACGATGTCGGCGAGGGCGAAGGTGAGCTCGCGCAGGCCGGCGCGGCTCACCGTGGAGATCTCGAACACGCGGAATCCACGGGCTTCGAGGTCAGGGCGGACGAAGTCGGCGAGTTCGTGAGCCTCGGGGACATCGACCTTGTTCAGGGCGATGATCTGCGGGCGCTCCAGGAGCGGCAGCTGCCCCTCGGGGACCGGATAGGCGCCCAGCTCGGCGAGGATCACGTCGAGGTCGCTCAGCGGATCACGACCCGGGTCGAGGGTCGCGCAGTCGAGGACGTGCACGAGAGCGGTGCAGCGTTCGACGTGGCGCAGGAACTCCAGGCCGAGGCCCTTGCCCTCGCTCGCACCCTCGATGAGCCCGGGTACGTCTGCGATCGTGAACCGCACGTCGCCCGCCTGCACGACGCCGAGGTTCGGGTGCAACGTCGTGAACGGGTAGTCGGCGATCTTGGGGCGCGCGGCCGACACGGCGGCGATGAGGCTCGACTTTCCGGCCGAGGGGAAGCCGACGAGGGCGACGTCGGCGACGGTCTTGAGCTCGAGGACGACATCGCCCTCCCACCCCGGTGTCCCGAGTAGCGCGAAGCCGGGCGCCTTGCGCTTGGGCGAGGCCAGCGCGGCGTTGCCGAGCCCGCCCAGACCACCCGGCGCGACGACGAAGCGCATGCCGGGGGTGAGCATGTCGACGAGAACGGTGCCGTCGGTGTCTTTCACGACCGTGCCGAGCGGGACGGGGAGCTCCTGGTCTTCTCCCATGGCGCCGGAGCGGTGGTCGCCCATCCCGAATCCGCCGTTGCCCGCGGAGCGGTGCGGCGAGTGGTGGTACGAGAGCAGGGTGGTCGTCTGCGGGTCGGCGACGAGGACGACGTCGCCGCCGTGCCCGCCGTTGCCACCGTCGGGACCGGCCAGCGGCTTGAACTTCTCGCGGCGCACCGACACGCAGCCGTTGCCGCCCTTGCCCGCACGCAGGTGCAGAGTGACGCGGTCGACGAAGGTGACCATGGGAGTCCTTTCGGGACGGGACCGGGATGCCGGAAAGAAAAGAAGAGGGGGCGGGCTGTGCCCACCCCCTCTATCGCGCGCTGAGCGCTGTGGATTACTCCGCTGCGGCGACGATGTTGACGACCTTGCGGCCGCCCTTGTTGCCGAACTCGACCGCACCGGCGGCGAGAGCGAAGAGCGTGTCGTCGCCTCCACGGCCGACGTTGGCGCCGGGGTGGAAGTGCGTGCCGCGCTGGCGGACGAGGATCTCGCCGGCGTTGACGGCCTGGCCGCCGAAGCGCTTCACGCCGAGGCGCTGTGCGTTGGAGTCACGACCGTTACGGGTGGAGCTTGCGCCCTTTTTGTGTGCCATCTCTGCGTCTCCTGGCTCTTACTTGATGCCGGTGATCTTGACGCGCGTGAGGTCCTGACGGTGGCCCTGGCGCTTCTTGTAGCCGGTCTTGTTCTTGAACTTCTGGATCACGATCTTCGGACCGCGCTCCTCACCGAGGACCTCGGCCGTGACCGAGACCTTCGCGAGCTTGTCGGCGTCGGTCGTGACGGCGTCGCCGTCGACGAACAGGACGGCGGGCAGCTGGATGCTCTCGCCGATCTTCGCCGCCTGGCGGTCGAGCACGACGATCGTGCCGACCTCCACCTTTTCCTGCCGGCCGCCGGCGCGCACAACTGCGTAGACCACTTCACACCTGTTTCATTCGGGAGCGCACGGCTCCGGTTGTCTGATGACGTCGAGAGGGTCTCTCGACCCAAATCTCGGTACGATCCGGCGAGCTCGGCTCGCGGGTGTCACGCGCTGGTAGGGGCGGACACGACGCACCAAGGGTCAAGTTTAGCTCACGGGAGGGCATCCGGCAAAAGCATCCGACCCGCGTGTCGACCGTAGGATCACGGAATGGCGATCCTGATCGACGACCCGCAGTGGCCCGCGCATGGACGACTATGGGCGCACCTCGTCAGCGACAGCGATCTCGACGAGCTGCACGCCTTCGCCGCGGCCGCCGGGATTCCCGCCCGTGCGTTCGATCTCGACCACTACGACGTTCCCGACGAGCGCCACGCCGATCTCGTCGCCGCCGGCGCGGAACACGTCGGCGGGCGCGAGCTCGTCCGTCGTCTCCGCGCCTCGGGCCTACGCATCACCGCCCGCGAACGCCGCGGACGCGGGTGAGGGGTCATGCCCACGTCGCGGACGACAGGGCATGACCCCTCACGGGTGAGAACGATCAGTCCGACGACGGCTGGGCGTCGACCGGGGTCCCGGTGAGGGC
Organism: Microbacterium sp. Kw_RZR3; assembly: GCF_029222405.1. Taxonomy (NCBI): domain Bacteria; kingdom Bacillati; phylum Actinomycetota; class Actinomycetes; order Micrococcales; family Microbacteriaceae; genus Microbacterium; species Microbacterium sp. Kw_RZR3. The sequence goes on from NZ_JARHXC010000081.1 coordinate 23,142, forward strand.
GGCCGTGGTGACGCGGCGGCGCGAGCGTCCCTGACCGGGGGCCTTCGGCTCCGGGAGGGCTTCGAGCACCGACTCGAGCAGCGCGTCCTTCTCGGTACGCGGGGTCTTCGGCTCACGCTTCTTGCGCGGACGCTTCTCGCGCACGGGCGCCTCGACCTTGGCATCCAGGACGGCTTCGACCGACGCGACCACGGCCGCTTCGACGATCGCCGGGTCCTCGACGGTGGGGTGGATCGTGGATGCCGCGATCTGAGCGAGCGCGGACTTCACGCCCTCGGTGATCATGTGCGTGCCGCCGGCGGCCGCTGCTGCTCCCCCGTTGCCGGCCGGAGCACCGTTGCCGTTGTTCGAGCCGTTCGAGGAGGCGTTTCCGTTGCCGTTTCCGCCGCGCGTCCGACGGTTGTTCGAGCCGCCGGTGCCGTTCCCGTTGCCGTTCGTGCCGGTGCGGTGGCGGACGACGGGGTCGTGATGCACGACGACGCCACGTCCGGCGCAGACCTCGCAGGCCTCGCTGAAGGTCTCGAGGAGGCCGAGGCCGAGCTTCTTTCGCGTCATCTGCACGAGGCCGAGCGAGGTGACCTCGGCGACCTGGTGCTTCGTCCGGTCGCGGCTCAGGCACTCGATGAGGCGGCGCAGCACGAGATCGCGGTTGGACTCGAGCACCATGTCAATGAAGTCGACGACGATGATGCCGCCGATGTCGCGCAGTCGCAGCTGGCGCACGATCTCTTCGGCCGCTTCGAGGTTGTTCTTCGTGACCGTCTCTTCGAGGTTTCCGCCCGAACCGACGAACTTGCCGGTGTTGACGTCGACGACGGTCATCGCCTCGGTGCGGTCGATCACGAGCGAACCGCCGGAGGGCAGCCAGACCTTGCGGTCGAGGGCCTTCTCGATCTGCTCCGTCACGCGGAAGGCATCGAACGGGTCCTGCTCGCCCTCGTACTTCTCGACGCGCTCGAGCAGGTCGGGGGCGACCCCCGCGAGGTAGTTCGAGATCGTCTGCAGCGCCTCGTCGCCCTGGATCAGCATGCGCGTGAAGTCTTCGTTGAAGACGTCGCGGACGATCTTGACGAGCAGGTCGGGCTCGGAGTGCAGCAGCGCGGGCGCCTGGATCGTCTGCAGCTGGCTGCTGACGTGCTCCCACTGCGAGGTGAGGCGCTGGACGTCACGCGTCAACTGCTCCTCGGTGGCCCCCTCTGCCGCGGTGCGGACGATCACGCCCGACGACTCGGGCAGGACCTCTTTGAGGATCTTCTTGAGGCGGGCGCGCTCGGTGTCGGGCAGCTTGCGCGAGATCCCGTTCATGGTGCCGTTCGGCACGTAGACGAGGTAGCGTCCCGGGAGCGAGATCTGGCTCGTGAGGCGTGCACCCTTGTGGCCCACCGGGTCTTTGGTCACCTGGACCAGGACGCGGTCGCCCGACTTCAGCGCGAGCTCGATGCGGCGCGGCTGGTTGCCGGTGTCGATGCCGTCCCAGTCGACCTCGCCGGAGTACAGCACCGCGTTGCGCCCGCGACCGATGTCGACGAACGCGGCCTCCATGCTCGGGAGCACGTTCTGCACACGGCCGAGGTAGACGTTGCCGATGAGCGACGCGTCCTGGTTGCGGGCGACGTAGTGCTCGACCAGCACGTTGTCCTCGAGGACGGCGATCTGGATGCGGCCAACCTTCGACCGCACGACCATCACGCGGTCGACGGCTTCGCGGCGCGCGAGGAACTCGGCCTCGGTCACGACGGGGCGGCGACGGCCGGCCTCGCGACCATCGCGGCGACGCTGCTTCTTGGCCTCGAGGCGCGTGGAGCCCTTGATGCGCTGCGGCTCGGTGACGACCTCGACGGCGCGCTGGCGCGGCGGGGCCGCGGGGGCGTCGTCCTGGTCATCCGCGCTGGAGGCGGCCGCGCCACCACGACGGCGGTTGCGTCGTCGCGCATTCGCGGAGGTGCGCTCCGCCGGAGCCTCGTCGTCACGATCGTCGCGGAAGCCACGATCGTCGGAGTCGTCGCGCAGGGCCGTCGGAAGCGGCTCGGGCGCGTAGAAGTGCAGCTGCGTCGACACCGCGGACACGAACACCTCGGGCAGAAGTCCGAGCGACACGGCGGTCGGGCGTTCCGGCTTCTGCGGCGCGGGCGTCTCTTCGGCGGGGGCTTCGGATGCCGCGACCTCGGCCGTCTTCTCCGCTTCGGGCACCTCGGCGGTGGGCTTCTCGGCGGTGGACGTCTCGTCAGCGGTGTCCGGCGCGGGGGCGGCCTCGGCGGACGTCTCGTTCGCCGGCGCGGGAGCGTCAGCGTCGGCGGCGCCTTCCGTCGCGCTGTCCGTCGCGGGGTCGGCGACGGCGGGCTCAGCGTCCTGCACGCCCTCGGCGGACACCGCGTCGGCGGGCGCTTCTTCGGCGGGCGTCTCGTCGAGCACCGCGGGAGGAGCCGTGTCGAGCGCCGCGGCGCTCTCGGCATCCTGGACCGCGCCCTCTTCCTCGTCGACCGTCAGCGCCTCGGGGGACGCGGTGGCGTCGGAGGAAGCGTCCTGCTCGACTGCGGCGTCGGGCGCGATCTGCTCAGTGGGGATCTGTTCGTCGCTTGCGTCTGCCATTGTGGCGTACTCCCTGGCGGGGCGACACCGCGCGTCGCCCGGCGAAATCTCGTGCGGCGCCGCACCCGGCGGGGCCGCGAACTCACTCGGTCTGCAGCAGGCCGGCGGCTCGTGCTGCGAAGGGCGATCATCGCCCGAAGTCTTCTGGTGATGCTCCTGCGGCGCGGCCGCGGTACATCGAAACATCATTATCGCACGGTCCGTCCGGAAACCACCGCACGGGGGCGCTTCGACACCGAGCGATCCTCAGCGGACAGCGAAGTGCGCGGTGACAGAATCGAGCCATGAGCGACACCGTCACCCCTCGCCGCCCCGTCGTGGTCGCGATCTGGCTCGTCTTCGCCGGCATCGTCGGGTGGTGGGCGGCGTTCTCGCTGACGATGGAGCGCTTCGCCCAGTTGAAGAACCCCGGGGAGGCGGCATCCTGCGACTTCAGCGTCCTGGTCCAGTGCTCGGCGAACCTCCAGTCGCCCCAGGGCAGCGTGTTCGGATTCCCGAACCCGATCATCGGCCTCACGGCGTGGATGGCGCCGGTCGTCGTGGGCATGGCGCTGCTGGCCGGTGCGCGGTTCGCGCGCTGGTTCTGGGCGCTGTTCTGGCTCGGATTCGCCTTCGCGATCACGTTCGTCATCTGGTTGATCTCGCAGAGCATCTTCGTGCTCGCGACCCTCTGCCCGTGGTGCATGGTGACGTGGTCGGTCGTGATCCCCTCGTTCTTCGTGGTCACGCTGCACGTGCTCCGTGAGGGAGTGATCCCCGCGCCGCGCGTGCGGCACGTCGCCGAGCGCCTCATGCCCTGGGTTCCGCTGATGACACTCGCGGCGTTCGTCGTCATCGCCGTCATCGCGCAGGCTCGACTCAACGTCCTGGCGCAGTTCTGACCTCATCGCGCGGTGTCCCGGTGCCCGCGGGTTCTCGTGCCCGCGGGTTCTCGCGCGCAAGGGACGCGTGCCCTAGGTTCGAGGAATGGATGCCACGAACCCGCTGATGCCTGCCGCATACGACCTGGTGTGGTCGGGGCTGGCCGTGGTGGTGCTCGGTCTCGCCGTCTGGGCCATCGTCAGCCTGTGCAGCAGCGCGGGGCGGCTGTCGTCGACGGCGGTGCTGATGTGGGCGATCGTGATCCTCGCCGTTCCCGTGCTCGGCCCGGTGTCGTGGCTGGCCGCGGGGCGCCGGGCGGGCTTGTCGCGAACCTGAGGGTGTTGCGC
>NZ_JARHXC010000082.1:0-5107 GCF_029222405.1 Microbacterium sp. Kw_RZR3
CCGATGGCTTCGACAGGCTCAGCCACCTCACGGCGACACCCCGCCCGCGCCCGAGTTGAGCTCCCTACGCGCCGAGCAGCCCCGCCCCGATCGACGCGCCCGCGGCCGGAGCCGGGGGCACGGCCCACAGCCCCGAGCCGACGTGGCGGATGTACTCGCCCATGGCATCCGTCGACAGGGCCTTCTGCAGCGTGACGAACCGATCGGGGCTCTTTTGGAACGACAGGAAGAACAGTCCCGCATTCAGGCGCCCGAGATCGGTCGTGCCGTCGACGAAGTTGTAGCCGCGGCGCAGGATCCGGATGCCCCCGTTGTTGTCGGGGTGCGCGAGGCTGACGTGGCTGCGGGGGTCGATCGCCGGTTTCCCGGTCGGACCGACGGCCGAGAAGTCGGGAGCGGTGAACTCGTCGCCGCCCGACAGCGGCGCCCCCGCCCCCTTGTCGCGACCGACCACGCGATCCTGCTCCGCCAGACGCGTGCGGTCCCACGTCTCGATCAGCATCGCGATGCGTCGCGCGACGAGGTACGACCCGCCCGCGAGCCACGCCGGACCCTCGGATGCCGAGACCCAGACGTTCTCCTCCAGTGCGGCCGTGTCGTCGGCGAGGATGTTCGCCGTGCCGTCCTTGAAGCCGAAGAGGTTTCGCGGGGTCGTCTGGGACGCGGTGGTCTTCGACGTCCGTCCAAACCCGAGCTGCGACCATCGGATCGTCGCGCGGCCGAAGGCGATGCGGCTGAGGTTGCGGATCGCGTGGACGGCCACCTGCGGGTCATCAGCGCACGCCTGGATGCACAGGTCGCCGTCGGAGCGCAGCGGGTCGAGGTCGTCGTTCAAGAACGCGGGGAGCCGTTCGAGTCCTGCCGGTCGCTGCCCCTCGAGCCCGAACCGCGCGTCGAAGAGCGAGGGCCCGAACCCGAAGGTGATGGTGAGGTTGCTCGCCGGCAGCCCGACGGCCTCGCCCGTGTCGTCCGGCGGCGCGTCGGGCGATCCCCCGAGCGCGCCGGTGGCGCTCACGTCGAGGCCCTGCATCATGCGGTTCGCGGCATACGTCCAGTCCGACAGCAACTCCGCCAGATCGTCGCGCGTGGTGCGCGCCATCATGTCGTAGGCCGCGAAGTGGAGGTGCTCCTGCACGGGGGTGGTGATCCCGGGCTGATGGATGCCAGACGCCGGGGCCGCGGCATCCATGATCCGTCGTGCCTGGTCCTGGCCGTACGCCGCACCCCCGACCAGGCCCGCGCCCGCGCCGACGACGAGGCTGGTCGCGCTCGCCCCGATGGCCAACCCGATCAGGTCGCGCCGGGACACACCCGCCGACGCGTCGGGGCCGGACGGCGACGCGGCTGCCGCCGGACCCGAGGGTCCGACGGCAGCCGTGGTGTCGCGTTCTTCGTCGCTCACGCTCACTCCAGCACCGTGACCGTCAGCTGCGACAGCGGCTCGGCCAAGGCGTTGATGAGGTCGGTGAACTGGCGCTTGTCGGCCTCGGTCAGCTGCGAGTAGGGGACGAAGCCCGCGTCGGCAGATCCGTGCGCCGCGAGAGCGGCCTCGAGGTCGGCGTACCCCTTGTCGATCTTCGTGACGAGCTCGGCACCCTTGTCGCCCTTCGACTCGGCGAAGTCGCGCACGAGCGAGAAGGCCATCTTCGACCCCTCGACGTTCGCCGCGAAATCGTAGAGGTCGGTCCCCGACCACCAGTCCTCTTCGCCGCTGATCTTGCCACTCGCGACCTCGTCGAGCAGCGCGATCGCACCGTTCGAGATGCCCGCGACGCCCTGCGCGTCGAGGGCCTGCGTGAACTCGTCGCCGTGGACGTAGTCGTACAGCTCCTGGACGTCGGAGACGAGCTTGTCACCGTGCGTCTTGCGCTCGTCAGGAGTCGACGGAGCCCAGTCCTTCCACGCGGGCGTCTCGCCGTCCGCGTTCAGTGCGTCCTGCGCGGGGACCCACAGATCCTTCTCAATGCGGTGGAACCCGGTCCAGTCCAGCCCCTCGGCCACGGCGTCGACCTCGCGGTAGTCGATGCGGGGGTCGAGGTCGCCGAGCGCCTCGGCGATCGGCTCGATCCGCTCGTAGTACGCGCGGACGCGGGGGAACTGCTCCTTCGCGGCGGCGTCGTCTCCCGACTCGTACGCGGCCGTGAAGGTCTTCACAGCGGGGAGCAGCTGACCGACCTGGTCCTTGACGAACGCGGCGTAGAGGTCGACCGCCTGCTGCTTCTGCTCGGCATCCGGGCCCTCGACGGCAACGGCGTCGCCGGTGACCGAGAAGCTCGCCTTGCCGACGCCGTCGCCAACCATGCCGGGCTTGCAGAGGGTGAAGTAGTCACCGGGCTGGGCCACGACGGTGAGGTTGCGCGACGCGCCGGGGGCGATGTTCTCGACCTCGCCGACGATGCGGAGTCCATCGGATGCCAGCAGGTAGAACTCCGTGACCTGGTCGCTCTTGTTGCTCACGTCGAACGCGACGGTGCCGCTGGGCGCCGAGGCGGACGAGACCGCGCAGCCGTCGTCGGTCGAGGTGACCGTCAGGGCTCCGGAGGCGGCCGCGTCGGTCTTGGCGACGCAGCCGGAGAGGACGAGGGCGGCCGCGCCGGCCACGGCCGCAGCCGCGAGGAGGCGAGTCGGGGTCATGATGCTCCATTCGGATGGGTGACGGATGCCGCGGCGTCGGGCACGCGAGCGGCGTCGGAGAGCTGCGGGGCGGCGTGGGCCGCGGGGACATCGGCGGGATGCGACGCGGAGGTTCCGGCTGCGGGGCTCGCGGTCGCCTTCGGGCGCCGGTTGGCTCGCACGCCGCGCACGAAGAGGGGCACGACCACGGCGATGTAGACCACCCAGGCGATCACCTGCAGCCACGTCATCGCGGGCATGAAGCCGACGGTGGCCTGCAGCAGCGCGGCGAGCGGACCGCCCGGCGAGATGGCATCCGAGACGTCGAACGCCCAGCCGAACGGGAAGCCGGCCCAACCGGTGGCGACGAGCCCGGTCGCGGGGTCGATCGGGGCGCCCGCGCCGAACGGGCCCGGGAGGGCACCCGCCTCCTGCAGGTCGTGGAACGCGTAGGCGAGCACTCCCGCCGCGACGACGACGAGGAAGCCGCCGGTCCAGGTGAAGAAGCGACCGAGGTCGAGCCGGAGCATGCCGCGGGCGATGAGCCAACCGAGGACGACCGCGGCGACCAGTCCGAGCAGCGCGCCGAGAAGGGCGTAGGGCGTGTCGCCGAACGACTGGACCATCGACCACAGCAGCAGCGTCGTCTCGACCCCCTCGCGCGCGACCGAGACGAAGCCGATCGCGACGAGCGCCCAGACCCCGCCGCGCAGGGCCTTGTCGACGCCACCCTCGAGGCCCGCCTTCAGCGTGCGCCCGGCTTTCTGCATCCAGAAGATCATCCAGGTGACCATCGCGACGGCGAGCAACGACAGCCCCCCGCCGAGGAGCTCCTGGGCCTCGAAAGTGAGCATGTACGCACCGAAGGTGAAGATCGCGCCGACGGTCAGCGCCAGGGCGATCGCGAGGCCGACACCGGTCCACAGCTTGGGCAGAGCGTCACGACGGTCCAGGCGGGTGAGGTACGCGACGAGGATGCCGACGACGAGTGCCGCTTCGAGGCCTTCACGGAGGCCGATGAGGAACGTGGCGAAGAAGCTTGCGAGCACGGGCGGGATTCCGACTTTCGGTTTCGGGGTGGGGCGCCGCGGCACTGCGGGAAGGTAAGGGCAGCCTCACCTGACCTGGAAACGATACGCAATTCCATGGCGTGTTCGCACCCCGCCGATCGGCGGGGTTTGCGATCACGGACGTCACACACGCTCCACGCCCGTCTTTTCGCGGCGCCGAGGGGACGGCATCCTGTTCGATGGCCTCCGCGGATGCTGCATCCGGTGCGGACGGTAACCATCGGCAACATTCACACGATCCCGCGCGGATCGACCTAGCCTCGTCGCATGTCCGACCTGAATCTCCCCGTCCTCGACCTCTCGCTCCTCGATCAGGGGCCGGATGCCGCCGCCCGCTTCCGGGATGAGCTGCGTGCCGCGACCCACGACGTCGGGTTCTTCTACCTGACGGGCACCGGAGTCAGCCCCGAGCTGGAGGCGAAGCTCCTGCAGGCGGCGAAGGACTTCTTCGCCCTGCCCGAGGCCGAGAAGCTCGCGATCGAAAACGTCACGAGCCCCCACTTCCGCGGCTACACGCGGGTCGGCGGCGAGCGCACGCAGGGCCGCGTCGACTGGCGAGAGCAGATCGACATCGGACCCGAGCGCGCGGCGATCGACGACCCCGAGGGCCCGGGGTACAACCGACTGGTCGGCCCGAACCTCTGGCCGGCCGCGCAGCCCGAGCTGAAGGAGGTCGTCACCGAGTGGCACGACCACCTCACCGGCGTCGCCCGGAAGCTGCTGCGCGCGTGGGCCCTCGCCCTGGGCGCCGAGGAGCAGTACTTCGACCGCCACTTCGGCGACCCGCAGACCCTCATCAAGATCGTGCGCTACCCCGGCAAGGACGACCCGACGCCCCAGCAGGGCGTGGGCGCGCACAAGGACTCGGGCGTACTGACGCTGCTGTGGGTCGAGCCCGGCAAGGGCGGCCTGCAGGTCGAGCGCGACGGCGAGTGGGTCGACGCTCCCCCGGTGCCCGGCGCGTTCGTGGTGAACATCGGCGAGCTGCTCGAGTACGCCACGCAGGGCTACCTCACGGCCACGAACCACCGCGTGATCTCCCCGACCTACCCCGATGAGCGCATCTCGGTGCCGTTCTTCTTCAACCCCGCCCTCGACGCGCGCCTGCCGATCATCGAGCTGCCCGAGGAATTGGCATCCGAGGTCCGCGGCGTCACGGACGACCCGACGAACCCCATCCACGCGACGTACGGCGAGAACGCCCTCAAGTCGCGCCTGCGCGCCCACCCCGACGTGGCCGAGCGCTGGCACGCGGATCTGCTGGCCGCGCGCGCCGCGTCCTGAGCCCGCCGCGCCGACGTCCGAGCTCGGCGCCCGAGTCCGCCGCCGTGGCCGCGGATCACGGCCCCGGCCACACGCATAAACGCGATCCACTCGCAGAAACACGTGCACAGCGCGTTTATGTGAGCGGATCGCGTTTATGC
>NZ_JARHXC010000083.1:0-4378 GCF_029222405.1 Microbacterium sp. Kw_RZR3
CCGCAGCGCGACAGCCGGGGAAGATCTGCGCCCCGCTCGGCGATAAGTGCGAGCTTCTTCTCCCGGCGCCACCCCTGTAGCTGCTTCTCGCGCGTGAAGGCTAGCTCGACCGCGTCGAACCATTCCGCATAGACGAGCCGAACGGGTCGACGTTTCCGGGTGAAGGATGCCGCCAGGTCATCGTCGTTGTTGTGCTCCCACACGCGACTCTCGAGTTCGCGGCCGGTACTCCCGACGTATAGCGCACCGCCGCGGCATTCGAGGATGTAGGCCCAAGGCATCCCGTGATCATGGCAGCCTGTGGCGACTGCTCGCGGAGACTGTGGAGAACGTCGCGTCGGGTCCGGTCCCTTCGACAAGCTCAGGGACCTCGCGTGGGCTCAGGGACCTCGCGTAGCTGGAGGTCTCGGTGCGGCGGAGGTGGCTGAGCTTGTCGAAGCCTCCGGTCCCTTCGACAAGCTCAGGGACCTCGCGTGGGCTCAGGGACCTCGCGTGGGCTCAGGGACCTCGCGTGAATCAGAGGCCACCCCCCGCCCGCACCCACGCGTACGTGATCTCGGGGCGGCCTTGGCCCCCGTACCGGGGAACGCGGCGCACCCGCCCGACGTCGGCGAGGTGCTCGAGGTAGCGGCGCGCCGTCACGCGCGACATGCCCTCGGTCTCGCCGACCTCGGTCGACGACACGGCTCCGGATGCCGTGCGCACACGTTCCGCGACGGCCTGCAGCGTCTCGTCGCTCAGGCCCTTCGGCAGCACCGGCGGGGTGACGGTGCGCAGCGATCCGAGCAGCGCGTCGACCTCGGACTGCGTCGCGTCACCGGCCGCGCGGTCGAGGCCCTCGACATAGGTGCGGTAGGCATCGAGGCGCTCGCGGAACGCCGCGAACGCGAACGGCTTGATGAGGTACTGCACGACGCCGATCGACACGGCGGCTCGGACCGTCGCCGCATCGCGCACGGCCGTCACGGCGATGATGTCGACGCCCGACCCGGCCGCGCGCACCCGCCGCGCGACGTCGAGGCCGTTGCCGTCGGGCATGGTCATGTCGAGCAGCACGAGGTCGATCCGCCGCTCCGGGTCGGCGAGGGCGGTGAGGGCCGCGCGCGCTCCGGACGCCTGTCCCGCGACCTTGAAGCCCGGCACCCGCGCGACGTACGCCGAGTGCAGCTCGAGGGCGAGGGCGTCGTCGTCCACGACGAGCACCCGGATCACGACTCCTCCTCCACCGACGGCAGGAACACCCGCACCGTCGTCGGGTCGCCGGTGATCTGCAGGGTTCCGCCCCGGGCGGCCACGATATCGCGCACGAGTGCGAGCCCGACGCCGCGCCCGCCCGGTGCCTGCTCCGTCTTCGTCGATGCGCCGAACGCAAAGGGGTCGGGCAGCGACGGGTCGAACCCGCCCCCGCTGTCCGACACCTCGATCGCGACGTCGCCGCCCTTCTCCGCCAGGGCCGCGCGCACCCAGCGCGGCTCCGCGCCCGAGGCGGCGGCATCCAGGGCGTTGTCGACGAGATTCCCCACGACCGTCACCGCTTCCGCGGGCGCGAGCGGCAGCCTCGGCCTCGGCTCCGACACGTCGAGGTCGAGGCGCACGCCGCGCTCGGCCGCCTCGTCGAGCTTGCCCAGCAGAAGGGCGACCACCACAGCATCCTCGTCGTCCGAGACCAGCCGGTCGGCCAGTTCCTGGCGTTCACCGGTGGATGCCACGATCAACCGCCGCGCGTCATCGAGCCGCCCGAGCTCCAGCAGCGCCAGCAGCGCGTGGAGGCGGTTGCCGTGCTCGTGGGTCTGCGAGCGGAGGGTGTCGCTGAGCGTGCGGACGCCTTCGAGCTCGCCGAGCAGCGCCTGCAGTTCGGAGCGGTCGCGGAGCGTCATGACGTGTCCGCGCTCGGGCGCCCGCCGTCCGTTGAGGTCTCGCGCGTCCTCCTGGTTGACGAGCAGGACGCGATCGCCGTTGACCACCGTCTCCTCGACCATGCGGCGACCCGTCGAGATGGCCTCGGCGAGGGTGGCATCCATGTCGACGTCGTGCGGATCGAGCGAGACCTGGCCCATCGTCGCGGGCGGGAGCCCGAGCAGGTCGGCGGCCTCGTCGTTGTAGAGCACGATCCGTCCCTCGCGGTCGGTGACGACGAGCCCCTCGCGCAGCGAGTGCAGCACCGTCTCGTAGCTTTCGACGAGCCGCGACAGCTCGGCCGGGGTGTACGACCCCGTGACCCGTCGCGCGCTGCGGCGCACGTACAGCGCCCCGAGCACGCCGACGCCGACGATGGCGGCGGATGCCACGGCGATCAACGGCACGCGAGCGGCGAGGTCCTGCTGCACGGCGCCCAGGGTGACCCCGACCGAGACGAGCCCGACGATCGGGCCGTCCTCGTCGCCGCCTTCGCGGATCGGCGCGATCGTGCGCACCGACGGGCCGAGGGTGCCCTCGTACACCTCGGTGTAGGTCTGACCGGCGAGCGCCTCCTCGCGTGAGCCCTGGTACTGCTGCCCGATCTCGGAGCGATTGCGGTGGGTGAGGCGGATGCCGTCCGGCGTCATGATCGTGACGAACGAGAGGTCGGCGTCGCCGAGGATCGACTCGACCATGGGCTGCAGGGTCGCAGAGTCGCGCCGCGCGACGAGGGCGGCTACGTCGGGCTCGTGCGCCAGGGTCTCGGCGACCGAGCGGGTGACCTGTTCGGCCTGGCGCTGCCCCGAGTCGCTGAGCTGGAACGACAGCAGCACCGCGAGCACACCGGCGACGAGCACGACGACGCCGAGGGAGACGAGCGCCAACCGCCCACCCACGCTCAGCCGCATGTCACACCCTTCGTCGCGCCTGCCGTGAACAATACGACCACAAATGGTTCCCCCGTCCCGCCTCGATCAAAGTCTTCACATCGACCGGCGCCCCCGCCGGACTCAACGAAGGCGTTAGAAAAGGGGAATCACCCGTGGCACTCTCACTCCGCACCACGCGCGACGGTCGGCCTCGCAAAAGGATCGACCGCAACCACTGGCTCTACATCTCGGTCATCCTCGCGGTCGTCGCCGGTGTGATCGTCGGCCTCGTCGCTCCCGCATTCGCGACGACCCTCGAGCCCATCGGCAAGGGCTTCGTCAGCCTGATCAAGATGATGATCGCTCCCGTGATCTTCTGCACGATCGTCGTGGGCATCGGCTCGATCGCCAAGGCCTCCACGGTCGGCAAGATCGGTGGCCTGGCGCTCGGCTACTTCCTCGTGATGTCGACCTTCGCGCTCGGCATCGGCCTGTTCGTGGGCAACATCATCCACCCCGGCGAGGGCCTCAACATCGCCGGTGCGCAGTACGACGCCGTTCCCGAGGCGACGACGACGCAGGACTTCATCCTGGGCATCATTCCGACGACGTTCTTCTCGGCCTTCACGGGCGGCAGCATCCTCCAGGTGCTGTTCATCGCACTTCTCGTCGGCTTCGCGCTGCAGGGGATGGGCGAGCGCGGGGCGCGCATGGTCGAGGGCATCAAGAACTTCCAGGTCCTGGTCTTCCGGATCCTCGGCATGATCCTGTGGCTCGCTCCGGTCGGTGCCTTCGGCGCCATCGCCGCGGTCGTCGGCAAGACCGGTTTCGGTGCGGTCATCAGCCTCGGCATCCTGATGGGTGCGTTCTACCTGACGTGCTTCCTCTTCATCGCGGTCGTCCTGGGCGGTCTGCTGTTCGCCGTCACCCGCGTCAACATCTTCTCGCTCATGAAGTACCTGGGCCGCGAGTACCTGCTCATCGTCGGCACCTCCTCGTCGGAGGCCGCTCTTCCCCGCCTCATCGCCAAGATGGAGCACCTCGGCGTCTCGAAGCCCGTCGTCGGCATCACCGTCCCGACCGGCTACTCGTTCAACCTCGACGGCACCGCGATCTACCTGACGATGGCGTCCCTCTTCATCGCGACCGCCATGGGCGCCCCGATGTCGATCCCCGAGCAGATCGGCCTCCTGATCTTCATGATCATCGCCTCCAAGGGCGCGGCCGGCGTCACCGGTGCCGGTCTCGCGACCCTCGCCGGCGGCCTCTCGGCCTACCGCCCCGACCTGGTCAACGGCGTCGGCGTCATCGTCGGCATCGACCGCTTCATGTCGGAGGCCCGCGCGGTCACCAACTTCACCGGCAACGCGGTTGCAACCATGCTCATCGGCGCTTGGACCAAGCAGTACGACGGACAGCGCGTCCGCGAGGTGCTCGCCGGCAACATCCCGTTCGACGAGACGCTCCTCACCGGTCACGACCACTCCGCGACGCCCGCGGATGCCAAGACCGAGCTCCCCGCGACGGTCGACACGCAGGCGCTCAACGCCTTCCGCGCTCAGGCCGAGGCGGAGGCTGCGGCGAAGGGTCGCTCGTGAGCCTGACCCACG
>NZ_JARHXC010000084.1:0-6775 GCF_029222405.1 Microbacterium sp. Kw_RZR3
CCGCCGCGTGCGCGTCACCCATTTGTCACGGCGGCGCACGGAGCGACACCGTCGCATTGTCGGCACGCCACCGAATAGCGATCCCGAGATCACAGACCGGCCGTACGCGGGATATCCAGATAACGCAAGAAATGGAAACCCGGTCGGCGCGAAATACCCAAGGACGCTCATCGACCCGACGCAGCGGACGACGGACAGAGCGAGAGGGGAAGCGACGCGGGTAAACTTGTGTACGGTGCGTCGGGAAGTCTGGTCGACATTTCGTCGATCGACCCCTCTGGAGGCTTCATGAGCCCTGACACCGTCCGCGCGCCGAGCTGGCCCGGGTACGCCGAAGTCCACCGCGTGACCACGCTGCTGCGCCGCGAGTCCGTCGGCGGGATGCTCCTCGTCGTCGCCGCGATCGCGGCGATCATCTGGGCCAACTCCCCGGCGTCCGAGGCGTACTTCGCACTCCGCGACTTCCGCTTCGGCTACGAGCCCTGGCACCTCGAACTCAGCGTCGGAGCGTGGGCCGCCGACGGCCTCCTCGCGATCTTCTTCTTCCTGGTCGGCCTCGAACTCAAGCGCGAGATCGTCGTCGGGAGCCTCCGCCGGCTGAACACCGCGATCGTCCCCGTCACCGCCGCTTTCGCCGGCGTCGCCGTGCCCGCGCTCATCTACGTCGCGGTCGCGCACACCCAGCCGAGCCTGCTCGCGGGCTGGGCGATCCCCACCGCGACCGATATCGCCTTCGCCGTCGCGGTGCTGGCCCTCGTCGGCTCGCACCTGCCCGGCCCCCTGCGCATCTTCCTGCTGACCCTCGCCGTCGTCGACGACCTGATCGCGATCGCGATCATCGCGATCTTCTACACGAGCGACATCGCGCTGCTCCCGCTCGGCATCTTCGCCGTGCTCGTCGTCGTCTACGGCGTGATCGCTCACCGCGCCCGCGCGTGGTTCGCCCGCACGCCGTGGGCCGCGTGGGTCGTTCTGCTACCCATCGGATTCGCCGCCTGGGCGTTCCTGCACGCCTCGGGCGTGCACGCCACCATCGCGGGCGTGGCGCTGGCCTTCACCATTCCGGTCGCCGCATCGCGCCGCCGCGAGGCGAACACGATGGACCTCGCCGAGCAGTTCGAGCACCGCTTCCGCCCGATCTCGGCCGGCATCGCCGTCCCGCTGTTCGCCTTCTTCGCCGCGGGCGTCTCGGTCGGCGGCGGCGACGGCCTTCTGCGCGCTGTCATGGACCCCGTCACGATCGGGGTCGTCGCCGGTCTCGTTCTCGGCAAGCCCATCGGCATCCTGCTCGGCGTTCGCCTGCTCACCCTGGGGACGAAGGTGCGTCTCGACCCCGCGCTGAGGTGGATCGACCTCGCGGGCGTCGGTCTGCTGGCGGGCATCGGCTTCACCGTGTCGCTGCTGATCGCCGAGCTGAGCTTCGGCGAAGGCTCGCCGCACACCGACGACGCGAAGATCGCGATCATGGTCGCCTCGCTCCTGGCATCCGTCCTGGCCTCCTGCGTGCTCCTCGTCCGCAATCGTCGCTACAAGCAGCTGGCGCGCGACGAAGAGGTGGATGCCGATGGCGACGACGTTCCGGACGTGTACCAGCAGCCGCTGCCGCCGGGTCGCTGAGCGCTCAGACCGTGGGGGCGACGGCCGGGTACTCGTCCATCGCCACGGGCTCCCATGCGGGGAGGATCTCGTCCAGGATGAACCGCCCCGCCTCGCGCCACATCTCGACGATCTCGTCGTCGGGAATGGCGTCGAGTTCCACTCGGGTGAGCAGGCGGATGTCGGTCGACTCGCCCGCGTCGGGGTCTCCCGCGGGTTCTTCGCCGGTGACGAGCGCGTACAGCAGGTCGGTGTGGAAGTGCGCCGGATCGGCCGAGGTGCACGCGGTCGACGACAGCACCGGCACGGGGTGCGCCGCGGCGTCGGTGAGGCGGCGCACACGCACCGCGGGCTGGAGCAGCCGCACCTGCTCGGGCTGGTAGCCGGACTCCTCTCTGAGCTCACGTCGCACTGCCGCCCAGGGTGTCTCGTCGTGCTCGACGTGACCGCCGAACATCATGAGCTTCCGGGCACGCCGGTGCAGGTGGTAGCTCAGACGGGGCTCGGGGCCGTCGATGCGGACCACGAAGAAGCTCACGGTGGCGTCGTGATCGCCGGGACGGGTGTGCAGGTGCGGCATCGGCGGCTCGCTTTCAGCGGGTCGGGAACGTCCACGGTACCGGCCTCTCCCGCGCCGCCCGGACGCGGCCGCCGCCCCCCACGAGAACAGGAGATCGTGCGGAAACAGGACGACCGGAAGCAGAGTGGTCCTGTCGCGGTGGCATCCCCTGTTCTGATGACGCGGGCGCGCGCCAGCTCAGTCCTGGGAAAGGGGGACGTCGGAGAGGGATGCCGCGAGCGCGAGCTTCGCGCGACGGTACCGGCCCCGAACGGTGGCCGGGGCCACGTTCTGCAGGTGGGCGATCTCGACGAACGACAGCCCCTCCCAGTGCGCCAATGTCACCACCTCCGCAAGCTCCGGTTCCAGTTCGCCGATGAGCGCGCGGAGGGCGATGGCTTCGGTCGAATCCGCCACCGTGTCCGCCGCCATCTCGCGGCGGAGCGTGTCAGCGAGGGCACGGCGTCGACGAGTTCCCCGCTCGGAGTTGGCGAGCACGTTTCGTGCGACACCGAACAACCACATGCGCACCTCCTCCCGAGGAGTAGGGAGATCGGCCCGGCGGCGCCACGCCGTCAGCAGCGTTTCAGCCAACAGGTCTGCCGCGTCCTGACCCACTCGTCGGGCGAAGTACCGGAGAAGGTCGGGACTCAGCTGCTCGACGAGGGCGACGAACGACGCTTCATCGTCGCTGCGGCGGAGGGGACGCTTCACCGCTTCTCGCCCTCGCACAGCTCTTGGGAGGAGAAGCCCAGGCCCGTGGTGGGATAGCCCACGGCCTCGACGTGCGACATGACGGCGGTGAAGACGGCGTCCTTGACAGCGATGTTGTATTCGACGTCGGCGTTGTACTGGTTCGTGCCGAACCCGAAGGGAACGGACTCCCCCTCGCCCTCGTAGGTCATCGGCTCTTGCCGTAGCTTCGCGATCTCGGCATCCACGTCGATCGCGTGGGCGAGGTCGGTGGTTCGGAGGTATTCACGGGCGGCGTCGGCTGCGGCGGGGTCCGCCGGCACATCCGCGGGGCGGTCCGCCGCCGGCGAGAACGTGACGTCCCCGATCCTGACCTCGCAGGTTCCACCGCCCGGGAGGGTGTAGGCGAATGACGCATCCGGGGAGAGCGCCCAGGTCTCCCACGCGGCGGGCTCCATCCAGAACCGGCTCCAGTCGACGGCGACCGCCGCATACGCCGCGCCCGCGGTCCCCAGTACGAAAACCGGGACGAGTGCGGCCGCGAGCACTCGCTTACGCCGTCCACGATTCCGGTCATCGGCGACGATCGCGCGCGCCATGGTCGAGGCACGGACGCGCACCCCGTCGTCGCTCACGTCACGTGCGCGATCAGCGCGAGTCATGATCGCGTGCAGCGCGTTGTCCACGTCGTCGTTCATCCGGAACACCTTCCCTCACCGGGGGCGGAAGCACCCCTCTGGAACAGACATGTCCGGGTGTCTCCCAAACGTTGTCGGATCTTCCGGCCGGTGCAGGTACGGACGGTACGGTGACCGCGTGGACAATGAACGCGAGAGCCTCGTCATGCGAGCGAAGATCCTCAGGGGCTACATCACCGCGGTCGAACAGCCCGAGAAGCTCCTGCAAGTGTGCGCCGCCGCCACCGGTACTGTCGACGACGTCCGAGTCGCGGTCGCCACGGCCTTCGGCGTCAACGACATCACCGCCGAAGCGATCCTCGACCTGCAGGTTCGGCGCTTCGCGCCGACGACGGTTGCGCAGATGAAGGCGGAGCTGGCCGAGAACGAGCGGCGCCTCGCCGACCTCGACCTCGTGTCGAACGTCCCCGCGGCACCGAACGAGGCGGACCGCCGAGAAGACGGCGACCTTCCGCCCCGACATCTGACCGCGAGCGCGTACGGAATCTTCCTCAACGGGGCGTACGGTGTGGGAAAGTCGTCGGTGCTGGACCATCTTGGCGATCTGTTTGCCCGGCATCAACTGGCGTTCAGCCTGTTCGATGTCGACTGGTTCCACCGTTCGTGGCCGACAGCATCCCACGACCCGCGGAACGTCGTCGTCGAGGCGGAGAACATGCGAGCCACCTGGGAGAACTATCTCTTGACGGGACCGCGTACGCCCCTCATCGCTGGCATCATCGAGACCGCGGACGACCTCGTCCGATACGAGGAAGTGTTTCAGCGGGAGCTGCGGATGGTTCTTCTCACCGCCTCACCCCGGGTCGCCGAAGACCGGCTCCGCCGCCGATATGACCGCGACAGGTACGCCGCACTTTCGTGGCACCTTGCCCGTCATCGCGATCTCGCCTCGCGCCTCGAGACGGGCCACGGGTACGTCGTAACCGTGGACACCGACGAACTCACGCCGGCCGGGGTGGCGGCATCCATCTTCGATGCTCTTCGTCCGGGCGAGAGCTGACCGGATCTCCGCGGGGAGATGAATCGCCACGCGGGCTCTCACAGGGACGGCGCTGCTGACCGAGTATGCCGAGGCTGGTAGATGAACAGGCACGACGCTGAGCGAACAGGCTGTCTCGGCCCAATCCGGCTCGAGCACGTTCACAGAGGCCCGCATCTCGAGGGTGCCGTCAGCAGCGACGTCCGCTCTCAGCAAACGAACAGCGTCAGCGCGGATCAGCCGGCTCCGACGCCACCTCGATGGTGATACGCCCGCCCGCTTCGATCACCCCGGGACCGCGGTCGGGTGTGGGCGCGGGAAGCGGAATCTCCTGCTCGGCTTCCCACACGATCCGGGCTTCGTGCGCCGCGGGGTGGAACAGTTCATCGAAGCCGAGCAGGCCTCCGGAAGACACGGGAGAAGCACCCGCCCGTCGCTGACGACGGCCGACCGCGTAGGCGACCGCCGCGAAGACGAACGGCACGCAGAGGACGACCGCGACCGTCGCCCACCCCCACACGTCCTTCATGCCCGCGACTCTGCCAGATTTCTCTCCCGCAGCACACCCGCGAACCGAGAGCGATCAGCCGAAGATCTGCGACGTGATCTCCGAGAGCCACGGCCGCGCGTTGACGTTGACGGTCTCGAGGTAGAGCCACTTCCCGTCGCCCGCGACCACCACGTCCTCGGTCTCCGGGGTGTCGGCGGGCTTAGCGCAATACTGCGCGCCGAAGTCCTGCGACACCTGGCACTCGAAGCCCTGCGTACCCAGCCCCTCGAGACCTGCCGTGATGTCCGCCGCGGGTGCGGTGCTGACGATGAGCAGCACCGCGGCCGACTCCTCCTGGATCCAGTTGCACGACAGCACGGTCGTCGCGTTCGCGGGCGCCGGGCGGACGAAACCGTCGGCGTGCTGAGCGACCAGGTCGCCGACGGTCTGCTGGCGCGTCTCGGCCGTGCCGAGATCGTCACAGGATGCCGGCAGGGCAGCGGGCGATGACGACGGGACCGCGGGGGTCGAGGCCGTCGGCGAGGCGACCGACGCCGTCGGCGACGCGACCGGGGTGTCGCTCGGAGCCGGCGCGGCGGTTCCCGAGGCGCATCCGGTCAGCAGGGCGGCGGCCCCGATCAGCAGCGCCCCCGTGAAGGCGAGTGGTGCACGACGCATGACGGTCCCCCTTCGCGCGGCGGCGATCTCCCCAGGCCGTCCGCTTGTCCTGCGCTCAACATATCCAGGTTCTCCCGCCGCTTCACCCACTTGACTCTCACGCGATGTGAGGGCCGAGCCTGGGGGCATGAACGAGAACTTCGACGCTTTCGACGTCAGTCCCGTGCCGCCTCCGGGACCGGATGCCATCGCACCCCCGCTGTACCGGGGGATCTACGGCATGCCCCAGTTCGTCACCATCCCGACGTCCGACCTGACGGCATCCGTCGACTTCTGGACGCGCGGTCTCGGGTTCTTCGAGCTCTTCGGCATCCCGGGGCAGATGGTGCACCTGCGGCGGTGGGCGTTCCAAGACGTCCTTCTCGTGTCGGGCGAGACGCCGGCGTCGGTCTCGGCGGGGCACGTGAGCTTTGCGTGCCTCCTCAACCAGATCGACCCTCTGCTGGCGTCGCTCGCCACCGTGGGAACCGCAGCCGAGGTGCGCGACACTCCCTGGAATACGCGCGACGTCGAGGTCGTCACGCGCGAGAACGCGCGCGTCGTCTTCACGGCGGCCAAGGTGTTCGATCCCACGACCGTCGAAGGCAACAACCTCCAGTCGGTCGGGATCGGGCGCGACGAGAATGACTCCCATGGGTGAGCAGGGGATGCCGGTCGGCGAGACGGCCGCGCGACTCGGGCTGACCGTGCGCACGCTGCACCACTGGGACGAGATCGGGCTCGCGAGCCCCGCGGCCCGCTCGGCCGCCGGATACCGGCTCTACACCGACGACGACCTCGAGCGGCTCCGTCGCATCGTCGTCTACCGCGAGCTCGGTCTCGATCTCGATGCCATCCGCGCGGTGCTCGACGAGCCGGGCGGAGACGTGGCCGAGCAGTTGCGCGTCCAGCGGGCGCAACTCGCTCGCCGCATCGCCCAGTTGCAGCACCTCGACGAGGACCTCGAGCGCATGATCGCGGCGCAGGAGCGCGGCATCCTGCTATCCGAAGAGGAGCAGCGCGCGACGTTCGGGCCGGGGTGGGACACCCGCTGGCCCGCCGAGGCGCGAGAGGCCTACGGCGGGTCGCCGCAGTGGCAGCAG